>CAZXWV010000011.1:0-9268 GCA_964644735.1 Candidatus Woesearchaeota archaeon | reverse complement strand
ATAGAAGCATCATTTTTGGAATTTTATCAGGAGTTGCAACTGCAGGGATGGCTTTAATTTGGGGAGGAGTTGTTTTCATATTTCTAACAATTCCAATTTCTGTCTTGCTTGCATTTATTCTAGGGAAAGTTAAAAAAGAGCAGTTTATGATTTATTCTATCTGGTTAATCAGCTCAATTCTATTAATGATGCCCTTTTCCACTAGATATACAATAAAAAATATTGTTATGTCAATCTCAACTGGATCAGCTATAGCAGTTATGGTGTTAATTGGAATTAGCTTGCTGATTATGAAGATAAATGGATTAAGAGGGATACAAAAAAGAACAAAACTCCCGATAGAGATTTTCTCAATAATAATCTCGGTTTTAATTTTAGCTATAATTGTATTTGTAACTCTTGGCCCAAGCTTTGTTTATGACAAAATAACAGATGTAAAAAATTCGTTGATTACTCCAATGACAGATAGATTTGGCCTGACTGTTGCAGAAAACAAGCAGCCATACTTTATCAATGACTGGAAGAATAATTTTGGCCCGGTTTTTGATAATATTCCTATTCCTCTGTTTTTTTGGTTATTCTTTATAGGAGCTATTGCATTATTTAACAATCTAATCAGCAAGCTAAATAATAAAGAAAAAATAATCTTAACTTTGTCTTATGCAATTTTTTTAATCTGCCTGATATTCAGCAGATATTCTCCAGACAGCATATTTAATGGAATAAGCGGGCTAAGTTTAACACTCTATTTTGGAGGATGGTTGATTTTCCTTGGAAGTTTTGCATATGTTTATTATAAAAAATATAATGATGGGGGATTCTCAACATTTGATGAATTTAACTTTAATTATATATTATACTTTATAATTCTTACACTTGGGATTA
This sequence comes from Candidatus Woesearchaeota archaeon, assembly GCA_964644735.1. Lineage (GTDB taxonomy): Archaea > Nanobdellota > Nanobdellia > Pacearchaeales > GW2011-AR1 > WAQV01. Next base: position 8,383 of record CAZXWV010000011.1, on the reverse strand, counting down.
TCGGAGCAAGGGGAGGAATAAGATTGATTATGGTTCTTGGAGCAGTAAGCCCTATTGCAGTTTCTTTTTTGATAGTTAAAACATCTCAAAAATTCCTTAAAGAAAAAGATGAGACAATGAAAGTTCTTATTGGGATTATTGTTATAATTATTCTGCTTGCTTCTGTATTTACCTTAATTGGAAATCCATTTTTGATGTTTAAAAAGGTTAATTTTTGGGGATGGGGTGGTTATTTCCAGCAAGATAAAATTACTGCAGAAAACTTTGCTCCTGGAATATATCAATGGCAATGGCAAAAAGCAATGGAATGGGTTAGAACAAACACTTCAGAGAATGCAGTATTCGCTCACTGGTGGGATTACGGTTACTGGCTTCAGAGCATTGGAGAGAGGGCAACAATATTAGATGGAGGGAATGCAATAGGTTATTGGAATCATTTAATAGGAAGATATGTGCTGACAGGAACTGATGAGATTCAAGCATTAGAATTTTTATACGCTCATAATGGAACGCACCTTTTGATTGACTCAACTGAAATCGGGAAGTATACTGCATATTCAAGCATTGGCTCAGATGAAAATTATGACAGATTTTCATGGATAGGGATTTTTTTAATGAATGATGGACAAACGCAAGAAACAAAGAATGAAACAGTTTACGTTTATGCTGGAGGAGTGAATCTGGATGAAGACATAGTTTGGGAGAAAGATGGAAAAGAAATATTCTTGCCAAAAAAAATTGCAGGAATTGGGGCAATAATATTAAGAAAAAATCAGAATGAAGAAATTCTCCAGCCAGAGGGAATTTTTGTTTATAATGGAAACCAATACAGAATACCATTAAGATTTGCTTATTTTGATAAAGAACTGCGCGACTATGGCTCAGGGCTTGATGCAGGGATATTTTTATTTCCAAGATTAGATGTAAATCCTGATGGAAAAGCCAACATAAACAACCTTGGTGCAGCAATGTATTTGAGCAAAAGAACAGTTCATTCCCAACTTGCTAGATTATACTTATTTGATCAAAAATCAGATTATTTTAAACTTGTCCATGTTGAAGATAATTTCCTTATTGATAATATAAAAAAGCAGGGGGCAGATGCTGGAGAATTCCTATACTACCAAGGATTCCAGGGACCAATTAAAATTTGGGAGATAACATACCCGTCAGATATCAAATCCAATCCTGATTACTTAGAGACTGCATTCCCAGATGAGAGAGTAAGGATAGCAAAATCTGGGGAATATTAACTTAAAATAAAATGGAATCAATATTAATAATCTCATTAATTCTAAGTTTTTTTATTACTCTGTTTTTTATTCCTGTATGGATTAAAAGAGCTAAAAAGGCAGGACTTACTGGAAAAGATATACATAAAATTTCAAAAGAAGAAATAGCAGAAGCCGGAGGAGTTACAATACTTTCTGGTTTTATTTTAGGAAGTTTGATTTATATAGCCATAAATACCTTCTATCTTAATTCACTGGAAAATTTAGTTGAGATTTTTTCTTTATTGACTTCTATACTGATAATTAGTTTTATAGGATTAATTGACGACATTTTAGGATGGAAGATAGGGTTGAATAAAAAAACAAGAATTTTTTCTTTAATTTTTGCGGCTATTCCATTAGTAGTCATAAATGCCGGAGTATCCAGCATGATGGGGATAAATTTCGGATTATTTTATCCTTTATTTTTAGTCCCTTTAGGAATAGTAGGAGCATCTGCAACTTTCAATTTTATTGCGGGATATAACGGGCTTGAAGCAAGCCAGGGAATTCTAATTTTATCGGCGTTGGCAATAGTAACCTGGCTTACTGGAAACGAATGGTTAACTTTAATTTCCTTAATTATGGTATCATGCTTGATTGCATTTTATATATTTAACAGATACCCTGCAAAAATATTTCCTGGAGATGTCCTTACTTATTCGACTGGGGCATTAATTGCAATAATAGCCATTTTAGGTAATGTGGAGAAAATTGCAATTTTCTTTTTTATTCCATACATCATTGAAACATTATTGAAAGTTAGAGGGGGATTGTCAAAAGAGAGTTTTGCAAGACTGAATAAAGATGGAAGTCTGGAATTGCCTTACAGCAAATTCTATGGATTAGAGCATATAGCCATATATCTCTTGAAAAAAATAAAAAAAGATGGTAAAGTTTATGAAAAAGAAGTTGTTTATCTAATAAACATATTCCAAATATTAATAATACTCTTAGGATTATTTTTATTTAGAGGGCCTATATTCTAATAAGATGTTGAAGAAAATTTTTTCTAGTGAACTGGGAAAAGGAGCATTCATATTATTTATTACAATAAACATATTTAATTTTTTAAATTATTTATTCCATTTTGCAATGGGAAGGCTTCTTGGGCCTGCAGATTATGGAGTTTTGGCGGTTTTAATGTCAGTAGTATATATCTTTAGTGTTCCTAGTGAAGCAATACAGAATATTATTTCAAGATACACTTCAAAACTCAATGTCAAAAAAGAGTATGGAAAAATAAAATTTCTAATGTTTAAATCATTAAAAAAAGCAAGTAATATTGCCTTTTGGGTATTTTTAATAGCACTACTATTTTCTATTTGGCTGTCTAAATTTTTAGATATTGATTTTTGGCTCATCTTTATTACAGATATTCTCATATTTGCTTCTTTTTTAAATCCTGTAACAAAAGGGATTTTGCAAGGAAGAAAAAAATTTGGATTGCTTGGAAACAATATGATTCTTGAATCTGGATTTAAACTGTTATTTGCCATTCTTTTTGTGTTGATTGGATTTAAAGTATTTGGGGCAATGATTGGGGTTATCATTGGTTTCACTACAGGACTAATGTTCTCTATTTACTTTAATAGAGATATACTCAAGAAAAAAAGTATGAAAGTTTCTTTCAAAGGGATTTATCCTCAAAGTGTCCCTTATTTTATCACAATGTTGGTAATATTCTTGGTGTTAAGTTTGGATATTATTCTTGCAAAAAGGTTTTTCTCACCAGAAATAGCTGGAAAATATGCTGTGATATCTATGTTAGGTAAGATGATTTTTTTTGGAACTATAGCTATTGGTAAAGCAATGTTCCCTTTAACCTCCGAGAAAACTGACAACAATGAAAGTTCTATAGAACTATTTAAAAAATCTTTTGTAATTATTGCTTCACTTTGTACTTTTGTTGTGCTGATATATGCATTTTTTCCAAAATTAGTTATAGGTATTTTATATGGAAGCCAGTATTTAGAAATGGCTCCTTATTTAGTCTATTCTGGTATTGCTTTAAGTTTTTTATCACTAAGTAATATTATCCTTATTTATGGACTTTCAACAAATAAGATAAAAAATTCTTACTATTTATTCTCGTTCTTGATAATTGAAGTTGGACTATTTTATCTCTTTCATGACAATGTTATGGAGTTTATACTTGGTTTTATGGTTTCTAGTATAATCATGTTTATAGGAAGTTTTTTAATCATTAAAAATAAGGAAAATTAATGGAAAAAGTTAGTATAGTCATTCCTGCGCATAATGAAGAAAGAAGAATTGGAAAAACCCTTGAAAGGTATCTAGAATACTTTAAAGATTTAAAAAAGAAGCATCTTCTTGATTTTGAAATAATTGTAGTTTTAAATGCATGTAAAGATAAAACTCTAGAAATTGTTAAAAAATATAAATGCAATGAGTTAAGCATTCTAAATTTTGAACAAAGTGGGAAAGGTTTTGCAGTCATAGAAGGTTTTAAAGAAGCTTTAAAAGGAAATTCAAGTTTAATAGGATTTGTTGATGCTGATATGGCAACTTCCCCAGAATCATTCTATGACCTTATAAAAAATATTGGAAATAATCATGGAATTATTGCTAGTAGATATGTTCCAAACGCAGTTATAAAGAAAAAACAGCCGATATCCAGAATAATTGTAAGCAGAGGGGGGAATTTTATTATAAGAAGTCTGTTTTTACTTCCATATAAAGATACTCAATGTGGGGCTAAGATATTGAGAAAAAATAGTTTGAAGCTTATTCTCCCACAAATAAATGATAGTGAATGGGCTTTTGATGTTAATTTATTGTATTTAATGAAAAAAAATAAATTGAAGATAAAAGAACACCCAACTATATGGGAAGAGCCTGGTCAGAGCACATTAAATCTTAAAAAAGCTAGCATTAGAGTTCTTTTTTCAGTTATAAATTTAAGGATTATAAATTCCCCTTTTAAGAGATATAAAAAATTGATTCGCCCAATAACAAAATCTCTGTATGATTCTTTCAAATAATTTATAAATCTGTTTCTGATAAAGATAATATGGGGATTGTTGATAAAGGAGTGGATAACATTTTTGAGATATTGTTCTCTAAAGATAAAACAAGATTATATTTACTATTTCTTGTCATTATTGGTTTCATAATCAGAGTTATTGCCGCACTAAATTTAGATGTTCATGCAGATGATGTTGGTCATGCAGTTTACGCTATAGGGTTTTTAGATTCTGGAAAATTAGAAATATATCATCAATCTGCAAGTTTATGGCATCTTGTAACAGATATATTTTACACTATTTTTGGAATAACCCAATTTGGATCAAGATTTGCAGCAGTATTATTTGGAACATTTACAATAATTATTATTTTTTTATTAACATATGAATTCTTCAGAGATAAAAGAATCTCATTAATTGCAGCATTATTAGCCACTCTCTCCCCTTTTCTTATAAAAAATACACTAGCAGAACAAGATATAATGACTATGTTTTTCGTCTTATCTGGAATATATCTTTTCATTCTTGGTTTTAAGGAAAACAAAACGAAACTGATAGCTTACTCTGGGATATTGATTGGATTGGGAATAATGACTAAACTTTATGTCTTCTTTTTCATACCAGGAATATATATTTATGCAACATATCTAACTAAAAAAAATACTGGAGAGATTATCAATAAAAATTTGATCAAAAAATTACTTTTATTTACACTATTAGCATTTATTTTTTTCTTGCCTGCGGTAATCCATAACTATCTTCTTTATCAGGACAAAGGAATTTTAGATTTTCAGTTTACTAGAGTTTTTGGGTTAGGTGAAGAAAGAGCAGCAAAATTTTATTCATGGGATGCAGGATGGGGGGCTAAAGCAGATTTTAAAGGATTCTTCCTAGGAAACTCTATACAATTACCATGGAGCACATGGCCAAGTTCTATATGGGCCCTAACTTTTATTTTGTACAATGATCCATTAGTCTTTATTTTAGGTTTTTTTGGACTAATTTTACTTTTCAACAGGAATAGAGAGTATGTTATATTTTTTCTATCATTTGTATTTATCCCATTTTTCTATCTAGCTTCTATTATTTTACTTTCTAAACATTATATTTTTCTTCTAGTTTTTTTAATTCCTTCTGCAGCATTCTCTCTAGATTTAATCTTTAAAAAAATTAAGGGTGCGGTAAAAGTAAAATATATTGTTATTGCTCTATTTTTATTTTATATTATATTTTTAGGGTTTAAAATTCCTCATACCCATAACCATTTTTATGTTGAATCAGCCATAGGAGAATTGATGGATTTTAAAGAAAAAAATATTGAAGATTATTCATTGGTAGTAGCTGATGGGAGGATATATAGGGGAACATTTACATGGGCGCTTAATGATAAATATTATCTTGAATCCAATTACCTGTCAGAAATATTAAATAATCAAGATAAGCTTCCAGGAGAGGTTGTTGACATACCTGTTTATTATATAGAGTGTGTCGTTGATGATTGTGGGTGGGGGACTATAAAAGATCAACCAGAGTTTAATAAAACAATGGAAGATATAACCTCTTTCTTTAAATTAAAATCAATAGAGGTGAAAACAATAAAAAATAAAGATAATTCAAAGTATTATTTCCCTTTCTTCAAACAAAATAAAGGGGAAGATTATTATAGAATTTATAAAACAACTTTCCGTCTTAAATCAACAACATTGGATTTTGCCTACTCTACCCATAAATGGTGGCTTTATCCTGTAGGATATGATGAAAGAATATCTCCTATTTATGACAATTATAACAAATATCAATTCCTGCACAAATTTGCTCGTCTAATACAGTATATGGCGATTACCTTAATAATTATATCTATAATATCCCTCTTAGTTATATTAGTAAAACGAGAATGATTAGAAAAGACTTGTTATCTTCTTAATATTTGACTCTAATGAGGAAAAATTATGCTTCTTAAAATAAGTATTAATTGTTCTACTTTCATCAATTCCCTCAATATCAAAAGGAATAATAGATTTAAATAAATAAAATAATTTTGGGGGTAAATGCAACTTCAATGATTTTAATCTTAAATTTTTTTCAATCAAGGCTATAATCTCATTTAATGACAGAGATTTATTTCCAGAAACATTTATAGCAGAATTTTTGAAATCCTTAAAATTTTTCAATAATTTAATAGTTATTTCTGATAGATCGTCTTTAAAAATTGGTTGAATTTTGTTATTTCCATTACCAATTATAATCACAGTACGAAAATATTTTATTAAAAAAGATAATTTATAAAAAAGATTATTTTTATCTATACCATAAACATAATTAGGTCTTATTATAACATACTGAATATTAGAATTTTTGATTATTCCCTCTGATTTTTCTTTGCTTTTTGCATAAGGCCCTTTATTTTTGAGGAGAACATTTTGTGAGGAAAAATAAATAATTTTATTTATATTATTTTTATTTAAAACATCTATAATATTTTTAATACCAATGGAGTTCTCAATATATTTTTTTTTATTAATAGATTTTATTAGCGATGCCAACACTATAACAACATCAAAATCTTTTATTTTTTCAAGAAGAGATTCTTTATTAAGCATATCTGAAAGAAGGTATTTACAATTCTTGTTAGTGTTTATTAAATATTTTCTTCTAACTAATAAAGTTAAATCATACTTACTGGAAATTAGTTTTTTTACTAAAGATTCTCCAATATATCCTGTACCGCCTATAACCAAAACTCTCTTATTCTCCATTTTAAAAAATTTAAGATATACCCCCACCTAAAATAGTATCTTTTAAATGAATACTCTCTTAATTTTAAAAGTTCCTTAGGAATTAACTTGTCATGCTTAAAGACTAAATTTGCAGAATTAAATTTTTCAATTTCTTCTTCAATTATTAAATCTTTAGATTTTAAGTAATCGTAATATTTTGTCCCAGGATATGGGCAAGAAATTACAAATTGTGCAGTATTTGTATTAAGTTTGATTGCGTAGTCAATAGTTTTTTTTATTGAATCAATACTATCTCCAAATAATCCAATTATATAAAATGCTGAAATTTTTACTCCAATTTTATCACAATATCTTATTATTTCTTCTTGTTTTTTTATTTCAATAAGCTTTCTTTTATTGATTATAGCCACACCCTCATTTATTGTCTCTACCCCCACATTAATATTTCTCAATCCTGCCCTAAACATGAGTGAAATTATTTCTTTATCTAATAAATCAATTCTTGTTTCAATTCCAAATTTTATTTTAATTTTATTATCTATAATTAAATTACAAAATTTTGTTATTTCTGCCTTATCTATTCCAAAAGTTGGATCTCTAAACTGAATTCCTTTTGCTTTATATCTCTTGATAAGCTTTAAAATATCTGCAAAGATATTTTCTGCCGAACGTTTTCTATATTGTTTCCCTTGAATAGATCCATATGGGCAATAGTATGCGCAAGAATAAGGACACCCTTTACTCATCTGCAAAACTAAAAACGGTTTTTCCTTTATCGCTGGAAAATAAGAATATTTATCTATTGGAAAATTATCAAAATCAGGAGATGGTAAATCATCTAAATTAAGGATTTTCTTCACATTTGTTATCTTTTTTATCTGATTCATACTCTTGAATTCATATAAAAAAAAACTTTCTGCTTCACCGATAATTACAAAATCAAATTCATTAAATAAATCAGGTCTAATGCTTGGAAAACTTCCAAAAAAACCTATCTTTGTTGAGGGAAAATTATGTTTAATTTTTTTGCAAATATCTACTTCATTTTTGAAGTCAACTATTGATCCATATACTAAAATTAAATCATATTTTTTAGTAATATTATCTCCTTCAACATATGCCACATTATGTCCTTTTTTCTTTAAAATGGCCTGAATATATGCAAAAGATATTATTGGTAGAATAACGCTCTTTTTTTTAATAAAAGATAGAACCTTTGAGGTAAAAGACCCGCCAAAATCAGAAAGAGTTCCGAGTCCTCCAGCTAAATCTTTATTCATTGCTTCTCCTTTTAAGCTGTTTGTCGGGTTAAGTAAACAAATATCCATTTTAATAAATTTTAATCTTTAGATAAGAATATAAACCTTATCATTATAAAAAATATAAA
>CAZXWV010000010.1:2673-9705 GCA_964644735.1 Candidatus Woesearchaeota archaeon | reverse complement strand
AATTAGATAAAGCAATAGTTCATGAGAAAAAAGAAGTTTCAAGTATAGAAGAAAATGTGATGAAAATTATTAAAGATAAACCAGGATTAAGCCCAAATGCTTACATGGGATTAGTTATGAAAGAGTTTAAAGGGAAAGTTGATGGAAAAGAAGTTATGGAAATTATCCAGAAATTTACAAAATAAATTCCTGCCTCATCCAAAATCCAAAGCTTTAAAAGATTTTGAAGATTAAAAAATATGTTAAGGATAAATAAATATGGTAAAAAAAGTTAGCATTGAAGGAATTGTAAGTACATCTATAGTTACTGCATTTACTATCGCAGCAGCCCTTATATGGAAAGATGTGATTGTTGAAATCATTGAGATATTTTTTCCTTCAAGCGAAATAATATATTATAAATTTGGAGCAGCGATTATTGCTACAATCTTAGTGGTAATTGCAATTTATGTTATGTTAAAGACAGAAGAAGAGACCGAAGGAATTTTAAGGAGATTTAGAATAAGTAAAATGTAAAATGAAAGAACTAGATTTACAAAAATTAAACAAGAATAGAACTTTAATTAAAGAGGTATTTTCTGGGAAAAAGAAGATAGTAGAGATTGTTGGATGGGTGCATAATCTGCGTGATTTAAGCAAAATAAAATTTATCATTTTAAGGGACATTTCAGGAATAATTCAGATAACTGGGGTTCAGTCTAAAACCCCAAAACAAGTTTTTGATAATATGGAAAAAATACCGAGGGAGTCAGTAATTTATGTTAAGGGCTCTGTTGTAGAGTCAAAACAAGCGCCTGGAGGTAAAGAGATTCTTCCTGAAGAGCTTGTTGTATTAAATGCTGCAGAAGAATTGCCAATTGATGTTTTAGATTTTTCAAAGACAGAGCTTTCCAAGAGGCTGGATTACAGGTTTTTGGATTTGCATAGAAGAGAGAGTCAGGCAGTTTTTAAAGTTCAATCAACAATTTTGCAGGCCTTCAGGGATTTTATGATTAACGAAGAAAAAGCTATTGAAGCTAAGTTCCCGTCAATAATCAGCTCAAGCAGTGAAGGAGGGACAGAATTATTTGAGGTAAAATATTTTGATAAAAAAGCTTTCTTAAGCCAAAGCTGCCAGTTATATAAGCAAATGCTAGCATGCTCAATGGAAAAAGTTTTTGCAATTTTTACTGTTTGGAGGGCAGAGAAGCATAACACAACAAGGCATCTGAATGAATCAAGGCAGTTGGATTTTGAGATGGCTTTTGCAGACGAGTTTGTAGTTATGGATATTTTAGCAAAGTGTGTTCAATATATAATTAAAAGAGTTTTGGAGGAGAATAAAGAAGAACTTGAATTGTTAAATCTCAAGATTAATATTCCAAAAACAAAATACATGACTTTTGAGGAAGTCAATGAATTAATGAGAAAAGAGAAGGTCAAAACAGAGAATAATGATCTTACTTTGGAAGCAGAAAAAAAATTAGGGGAGTTGTTTCCAGACACAATTGTCTTTGTTCATGACTGGCCGTTGGCAGAAAAACCTTTTTATATAATGCCAAAAGGAGAAAAACTTTCTAGAGGATTTGATGCTATTTACCATGGGATGGAAATTTCTTCTGGCGGGCAGAGGGTGCATATCCCAGATTTATTGGAAAAAAGAATAAAAGAAAAAGGATTAGACCCAAAAGATTTCAAGTCATATATAGATAGTTTTAGGTTTGGGGCACCTCCTCATGCTGGCTGGGGAGTTGGTTTAGAGAGAATCACGATGTTAATTTTAGGGCTTGATAACATTAGAGAGGCGACATTATTTCCAAGAGATAGAGAGAGGTTAACCCCTTAATTATTTGAAGTCTTCTTATCTATTTTTGTTCTTTTTTAGTGTTCAGAAAGATTTAAAAATTAACAAGGCAGCTAATTTTATTCTAAACTTGGAGGTTATATCATGAACAAAAAAGATGACGAAGAAAAAGTAGATGAAGAAGAAGATGAGGAAGAAGAGGAAGAAGACGTGGATGAAGATGAGTATTAACCATAAACTGTAATTATTCTATTTTTGGATATTTTTTTAAACTAGTTTTTCTTATTTTTATTATGGATTTTTTATGGCACAAGGTCTCTGATGAAGAGAAGAGAGAAATTAGTGAAGAAGCTAAGAATATCATGGACTCTTTTTCAGGGAAACTCTCTAAGATAATTAACAAACTCCCTAAAGAAGCAGAGATTGAAAGAGATGTTTTTGAGAGAGAAGAAGGAAAAATAAAACCAGTTGAAATTGATAGAGATATACTGTTTGATAATGCTCCTGAAAAAAATGAGGATTTTATAATTGCAGAGAGGAAGAAATGGTAACAACTCAACAAAAACTTAAACAATATTTAGATAAGATAAATAAAGAAGAGAGAAAAATAAACTGCTTTCTCCAGCTAAATCATAATGCATTAAAAGAGGCAGAAAAAATTGATTCTAAGAAAAAAAAAGGAAAATTAGCTGGAAAAATAATTGCTATTAAAGCAAATATTAATTCTAAAGGGCTTAATGCTTCATGTGCATCTAAAACTCTGGAAAATTACAAAGCTCCATATGATTCAACCGTCATTAAAAAGATTAAAGAAGAAGATGGGTTAATTATAGGAATTACAAATATGGATGAATTTGCTTGTGGCTCATCTGGTGAGACAAGTGCATTTGGCCCATGTAAAAATCCTCAAGCATTAAATTTAATCCCTGGCGGTTCAAGTTCTGGTTCTGCAGCAGCTGTAAGCGCCGGATTTTGCGATATGGCTCTTGGGAGTGACACTGGAGGGAGCATAAGAAACCCAGCAAGTCATTGTGGTGTTGTCGGGATAAAACCAACTTATTCAAGTATTTCAAGATATGGATTAATTGATTTGTCCATGAGCTTAGACCAAATTGGCCCTATAGCAAAAAATGTTTCTGATGCCGCTTTGCTGTTAGAAGTTATAAAAGGGATAGACGAGAATGACTCTATAAGCCAAGAAACTGAAAAAATAAATTTAGATGATGTAGAAAAAATCCCAAAAAAAATAACAATTGGAATTCTTGATTATAACATAAAAGACAAAAGAATCAGCGATTTAATTGATGATAAAATTAAAAAAGCTAGTGGTAAGTATGGATGGGAAATTAAAAAAATTAAAATAGAGCATCTTGAACTTGCTGTTGAAACTTACTACCCTCTGGTTTATGTTGAATTTTTTTCCGGGACGCGAAAATTTGATGGCCGTAGATATGGAAAGAAGATTGAAAATTCTGCAGGACCTGAAGTTTTGAGAAGAATTCTTGGAGGAAGTGAGATTAGCCGGGCAGAATATCACGGAAGATATTATCATTTAGCTTTAAAAGTAAAGAGATTAATTGAGGAAGAATTTACAAAGGCTTTCAAAAAAGTTGACTGCATAATTTCTTCAACTGTCCCAAGACTTCCGCATAGGATAGGGGAAAGCATTTCTGTAGAAGATATGTATAATTATGATATTCTGACAATCCCATCAAATCTTGCAGGAAATTGCGCCATTTCTATTCCTGCTGGAAAAATTGATAATATACCTGTAGGAATGCAGATTATTTGTGACAAATTTAAAGAACTTAAAATGCTCCAAATTGCGAGGAGCTTTGAAAAATTATCCTCTTGAAAATATATTATTAATTTTTATCTCTGAATTTAAATTATCTTTAATTAATTTATAGTCACTTTTGATTATCTTGCCTTTATTTTCATCTATACCTAAGTAATTAATTTTATCTTTTGTAGTTGCAGTTGCAAATATCAGCAAGAATGAGTGAATTATTTTTTTGTTATTTCTTACATGTTCTAAAGATATTGAATTTATTTTTTTAAATTTACAACTTATGCTGAATTTCTCTTTCATTATTCTCTCACTAGCTTCTTTTATTGTTTCTCCAAGAATTATCCTCCCTCCTGGCAAACTGAATAAATCTTTGTAAGGTCTTTTCTTTCTTTGATATAGAAAAATTTTTTCTTTGTTTTTTATTGCAATTAATATCACTGGAAGAACAGCTTGTTTTTTTGACAGATAAGGAATTAAAGATTCAGCAGTTTCTGATAATCTGTAAAAGTCACTTTCTTTAACTAAAATCCCCTGCTTTTCAAATTTCTTGATGTAATAAGCAAGCTTATTTGAACGAATCCCAGATAATTTTTCAATTTCACTAAATTTTAATTTGTGATTATAAAGAAATGCTGAAAGTATTTTTTGCTCCATTAGGTCAAATTTATTGAGGAAGTATTTAAATATAATTATAGTTGAAAGTTTTCTATGTATAGTATAAAATTAAATAATTTGGCAAGTCACTTTAATTTTCCAAATATAACAAGTGATAAAGGGGGTAATTAATCACATGTTATATGATAAAAATCAGGCGCACTACATTGTTGCTACAGCTATTTTAGTCAAAGATGGAAAATTTTTGATTTGCAAACGAGCCGATTACGAAAAAGCTTTCCCTGGGAGATGGACAGTTCCTGGAGGGAAATTAGAGGTTTTAGATTATGTTCTTAAAGAAAAAGATACATCTAGCCATTGGTATAATATTTTCGAGAATTTAGTTAAAAAGGAAGTTATGGAAGAAGTTGGTTTGGATATTAAAAATATCGGGTATGTTACAAGCATGATTTACATAAGAAGCGACAAAATTCCTACACTAATTGTAAGTTTGTGGGGGGAGCCTGTTGGGGGAGATATTAATCTTTGCAAGGCTTTAACAGATTATAAGTGGGTTGATTTAAATGAGGCAAAAAATTATGATTTGATAGAAGGGATTTATGAAGAATTGGAAATTTTGGACAAACAGCTAAAGGATGGAAAAGTATTGGAGTGGAGGAGATAATTTTTATTTCCTGATAATTGTCTTCACTTTGTATTTCTTCGCATCAAAAAAATTTTTACAAAATTCAGCAGATTTCTCTGCATCAAAATCCTTGCAGCTAAATATGTCAATAAATGCTTTTTTCGGATTTTCTTGCTCTTCAAAATGCGCTGTTATCGACGATGTTTCTATAAACTGCATGAAAGAATATCCTTCTAATTTTCCATCACCAAATCTTTCAAGATAAAGAGGGCCGTGCCTCTTCATTTTTATAAGCTCACACAACTCTTTTACAAATTCCTCTATCTTTTTAGGATTTTTCACATACTCATTGCAATCATATAAGTCTATAACTGCAGATTTGCCCCAAAATTTCCTCATTCTCTTGTCTCAATTTTAATAATTTTAAATATATAAAGTTTTTAAATATTTTCATTTGATGAAGCATAACGAAATACTTAAAAATGCACTCAAGTTTTCCTTAAGATATGAAGATATACGGCATAGAGATTAAATGGCTTGGGCATTCAGGATTTTTGATTAAAAATTCTAAGACAATCTATATTGACCCTTATAAAATTAAGGAGACTGATGAAAAAGCGGATTTAATTTTGCTGACTCACAGCCATTACGACCATTGCAGTCTTGAGGACCTTAATAAAATCATCAAAGAAGGAACAAAGATAATTGCAACTGCGGATTGCCAGAGCAAAATAACAAAATTTACTATTCCGATAAAGATGGAGCTTATAGAACCTGGACAAGAGACAACATTCAACAATATCAAAATTTCAGCTTTGCCTGCATACAATATAGACAAACCATTTCATTCAAAAGATGAACATTTAGTAGGATATCTAATAAAAATAGACAATACTTTAATTTACCATTCAGGGGACACGGATATTATCCCTGAAATGAAAAATCTTACTGGGTACAATCATGCAGATGTTAATTTTATAGCATTGCTCCCTATTGGAGGAAGATTCACAATGAGCGTGGAAGAAGCTGCTGAAGCGGCATTTCTCATAAAGCCCTCTCTGGCAATTCCAATGCATTGGGGGGCAATAGTTGGAACAGAAGAAGATGCAAAAGAATTTATTCAGCTCTGCAAAGAAAAAGAAATTAACGCCCAGATTCTAGAGAAAGAATAAAATGGAATTTATCATTGGAAGCAAAAAAGAATTTTTAGATTTTCTAAATGCAATCAACAATCGAGATAGAGTCGGGATATTGACTCATAATGATCTGGATGGGATAGCTTCTGCCATTTTTCTGCAGAAGATTTTAGAGAATAGAGGGATTAATTTAGAGTTTATAGATTTCTTGACTTACAAAAAAGGGATGTTTGATTTGGCAATATCAAAAATAAAAAAGAAATCAGTAAATAAATTGTTTCTTGCTGATCTTGCGGCAGATTCATCTGATTTGGAAGGATTTGAAAAATTAAGGGGTGAAGCAGACTCATTTTTAATAGACCATCATCCAATCCATCATGATTTGAAAGATAAAAAAAACATAATCAAGACAAACTCAACTGACTGCGCTTCTATAACCATATACAATCTTGGGATTAATTTATTTGACTCTAACGAATGGGGATGGCTTGCATGTGCAGGGATTATTGCTGATGTATCATATCACAATCAGGAGAATCTAAAATTTATTCAGAAAATTTACCCTAAAGTTAGTAAGGATAATATTTGGGATTCAATCCCAGGAGAGATTACAAAAAAAATTACCTCTGCCCTGATATACTATAATAAAAATCTGAAGAAAGTGTATGATTTTATTTTGAAAAAAGATCTTAATGCATTTAACAAAGTGCATCAGATCGTCGATGATGAAATACAGATATATTCAAAACGGTTTAAAAAAGAAGCGGAATTCTTCCCTGGAAGAGATTTATACTTTTATTATGTTAATCCGGAATTGAATATTACCTCAATTCTATCTTCAATTGTATCTTTTGAAGAGCCAGACAAATCTTTTGTTTTAGCCAGCGACATAAACAAAAATTTTATGAAAATTAGCGCCAGAAATCAAAGCGGGAAAGAAGATATGAACCTTCTTATGAAAAGGGCAATAAAAAATCTTGAAAATGCTACTGGGGGAGGGCATTCAAAAGCCGCTGCCGCAAGAATAATGAAAAAAGATTTAGGTAAATTTAAAGAGAATATATTGCGTAATTATTAGATG
>CAZXWV010000010.1:0-2573 GCA_964644735.1 Candidatus Woesearchaeota archaeon | reverse complement strand
AATGAAAAAAGATTTAGGTAAATTTAAAGAGAATATATTGCGTAATTATTAGATGATACAAGGAGATTTTGATAAAAGAAAGCATGATATTCTTTCAAAAACAGATAAATCCTCAAAAGGCAGTTGGGACAAGAGAATTACCCTCTTGTGTTATATGATAAATTCTTTAGAAAATTACTATACCAGTTCTAGTTGTTCTGGGAAAGCTGTTTTGATGATTGAACAAGAAAAGAAATCCAAAGATTTGTTCATAAAGGTGTATCATGATTTAATCTCTTTTAAACAGATTAAAGAAGATTTGACTGATATAAAGAATAAAAAATTAATCAAATTCAAGCAAGAGCCATGTATCCTGCATATTGCATGCAAAAGTTTAGAAGATGCCAAAAAAATTTATGATAAGGCAAAATTATCTGGCTGGAAAAAATCAGGGATAATTGCTTCTGAAAAAAGATTTGTAGTAGAATTAAACAGCACAGAAAGATTAGAATTTCCTATTTTAAATAACGGTAAAATTTTAGTTAATGACGAATTTTTAAAGTTAATTGTAAAAGAATCAAATAGAAAAATGAAAAAATCTTGGGAAAAAATAGAAAGATTAATGAAATCTTTCTAATCCTCGCTTCTTACAAAGCTTCGGACAACAAAATCAAGAAAATTTTGAGCCCTCGCTTCTTACAAAGCTTCGGAGATTGAAAAATTGAAGGATTCAGTAAAATTCATCTAATTTAAAATATGTTTTGAAAAAACATAATATTTTTAAAGAAATAGATATTCAATATCTTATTATATTAATTTATTCGGTTGGCGCTTGAATAAATTAATTGCATATAAGGTGAGTTCTTTAACCTATTAGTCGGAGGTATGAAAAGTATTTAAACCTTTCTCTGAAAGGGTTCAAATAAAATACTTCCGATTATATAGAGCTGAAAGGAGGTAAAAAAATATGGTATTAGATCTTGCAAAAGAGGCAATAAAAAACGTAGATACACACAGTATTAACTTTGATGAGTTGAAAGCTGGAAAAGCTAACATTAAAGTTTTTGGCTGTGGCGGTATGGGAAGTAACGCTGTGACATGGCTTTTTAACAAAGGAATTAACGGCGCTACAATCTATGCTGCAAACACTGACGCTCTTCATTTAAGTGTGGCAAAAGCTGACGACAAGATTCTTATTGGTAAAGAATTAACCAGAGGTCTTGGAGCTGGCGGAAACCCTACAAGAGGAAGAGAAGCTGCTAAAGAAGCTCTAGCTGAGATTAAGAGATCTATTGGTGACGCAGATATGGTTTTCATCATTGCAGGAATGGGAGGAGGAACAGGAACAGGTTCAGCTCCTGTAATTGCACAGTTGGCTAAAGAGACAGGCGCAGTTGTTATTGGTGTAGTTACAATGCCTTTTGAATCAGAAAAAGCAAGAGTTGACAAAGCTGAATTTGGATTACAGGAACTAAGAGATGTAACAGATACTTGTATTGTTCTTGATAATAACAGACTTGTCGATATTGCTGGACAATTGCCTATTGAGCAGGCTTTTGCTGTTGCTAATGAACTAGTAAGCACTATGATCAAAGGTATTGTTGAAACAATTACTCTTCCAAGTTTAATTAATCTGGATTATGCAGATGTTTCCTCCATTATGAAAAATGGTGGTGTTGCAGTTATTGGTATTGGTGAAGCAGATACACAAGATCGTGTTCATGAAGCTGTTAAGCAAGCCCTGACTCATCCTCTACTTGATGTGGATTACAAAGGTGCTACTGGAGCTTTAATACACGTTACATGTGGACCTGACTTGAAGCTTGAAGAATTTGATACTATCGGTAGAGCTGTATCTGATAATCTTAGTCCAGACGCACAAGTTATTATTGGTGCTAGAATTAACAAGGAATTTACTGGTAAAGTAAGAGTTATTACTATAATGACTGGTGTTAGATCGCCTTATGTTTTGGGTAAGCCTAGAGAAGAATTTAGATCTGCTCCTTCAAGGGAGATGTCTGATTTGGGTATAGAAGTTTGGAGATAACTCGGCTAGAGGTTTGGTTTTATTGGCGCTTTATTGCGCCCTTTTTCTTTTTTTATTAAGATTTAAAAATGGGTCTTGTTTGTTTTAGGTATGGTTAGAATAAAGAGTATTGGTGTTATTAAGTCCGCAAGCTTCTTGAGTATTTTTATCACTCTAACCCTTTTGGTTTTTGGTATTATTTCCTTTTTGATCATTTTTATCGGATATTTATTAATTCCGAATTTTCTTGGAGACTATAGCTTCCCACTTTTAGGATTTATTTTAATTATAGTTATCCCGTTAATTTTTGGAATTTTTGCCTTTATTTCTTCTATAATCTTTGTTCCATTAATTAACTTATCACTTAAAATAGTCAGCGGAATTGATTCAGAAATAGATTTTGATATTTAAACATCAAATTTTCTTAGTGGATTTTTTCTTGTTTCTCCATACTTGTTGAAAAATAAACTAGTATCCAAATTTCCTTTCTTCTTTTTATTTTTTTTAACTTCTTTTTCATATCCTATTGGGATAATCGCCTCAATCTCTATATTTTTTGGAATTCCTA
>CAZXWV010000009.1:5865-10261 GCA_964644735.1 Candidatus Woesearchaeota archaeon | reverse complement strand
TAGAATCAACAGCAAATTTCCATGCGAACAAAACAGTCCT
Organism: Candidatus Woesearchaeota archaeon; assembly: GCA_964644735.1. Classification (GTDB taxonomy): domain Archaea; phylum Nanobdellota; class Nanobdellia; order Pacearchaeales; family GW2011-AR1; genus WAQV01. Next base: position 10,221 of record CAZXWV010000009.1, on the reverse strand, counting down.
CTGCAGCTGGTGCGAATATAAATCAATATGCCCTAAGTTTAATAGAGAAGCAATCGAAAAACAGGAAAATTTAGATAAACATCCTAAGGTTATAAAATAATCAGTGAATAAATTTAAAAAGAAGTTATCTATTAATATAAGATGGAGAACATAGAATTCAAAGGAAGGGAGATTTTGAATGATGAAGAAAATAAGACAGCTGATAAATTATTTGCTGAATATTATCCTAAAATCCAAAGAAAGATAAAAAACATGCAGTTATTAAAAGTTCATATTAAAGAATATAAAAAAGAGGGGAAAGGAAAAAAATATAGCATCAATGTAAGTATAATTGCTCCTACAAGATCGATTAAGGCTAATGCATCTGACTGGGATTTTGCAAGGACAGTCCACAAAGTACTAAAAAAAATTGAAAGCGAAATAGAAAGCATGTTTTATGTAAGCGATCAGCATAAAAGATGATTAAATAATACAGAGTCAACAAAATTATGCAGATTGGAATTTCGCAGGAAAATTCAAGATACAGAGAAAAAGAATAAATTGCCTCCTTTATGTGGCAGACAATTGCCTTGCAATTGTCTCTTTTTCTCTGGCTAAAAAACTCTAAGAAAACTGCCAGTTTTAACTGGTAGTAAAATACAAAGAGTTTTTTATAATTACTGTTATCAGCCCAGAGCCAAATGCGAGAACCCGCATAGTATAGTGCGACTGAAAGGAGCAAGTAGTGATGGCACTAAATTAGAGAAAAAATAGAGATTGTCTTGTTAGTTATATGTTCTATATCCAGAACTTAAATTTGTTACACCCTTAAGTTCACATATTTGAAGAAAACATTTCCAATTTGGATAAACCGCAAATCCAAAAACATTATACTTGCCCCCTTCATCATTTTTATAAGAACTTCCAGTATAATAATGGTCATATACTTGACATGCCTCATTAATTCCATCTTCTATCATCAATGTAATGGTATTATCTGCAACATTATAATGACCAAGCCCATTATAGTAGGATTCAGTTTGCAGATATTTATAATTTCCAATATATTGCATATAAAATAAACCACTGCTAGAATAAGGATAGTTATCATTCTTGACAGCATGAATTTGCCAAGAACACCCAAATCCTCCTTGATCTGGTTGTTTACAATCATAAGGCAAAGTAAAATTAAACCATCTCCAATTGTTATTAGTTTGATCTAAAGCATCAAACTCAAATGTTTTACAGTTTAACCGTTCTCCACTCATTGCAGAAGGACACCCAGTCCCGTCAGTTTTGCAAACCCCTTCAATCTCATCAGCAGAATGCCCCATAACAGCAGGATTATTATATGCAGAATTATAAGCATAAACCCCAATAGCTAAAAGAAATATAATCCCAACTAATATAAATGTGTAGAATAATTTATTTGACAAGACAATGTTTATCTGCTTCACCATTTTTTATAATGTTTATTAGGGAAGATGGTATTTAAATATTTTTACTCCCCGCTTTCTATTTCCTGAAAATTAATTAGATCAGTTACAACATCTCCTTCTTGGAGCTTAACAACTCTAACTCCTTGCGCTGCTCTTCCCATTACTCTTATATTTTCAAGAGAGGTCCGGATTACAATTCCTTTGGCAGTAGTAATTATTATACTGTCTTTGTCATTCACAGCAACGGTTGTGACTACCTCTCCTGTTTTATCGCTCACCTTGACATTGATGACTCCTTTTCCTGCTCTTGCTGTTTTTCTATAATCATTAACAGCACTTCTTTTCCCGTATCCATTTTTAGTTATTGTCATAATAGCATCACTATCTAAAACCTCCAGGCTTACAACTTCATCACCCTTGTCCAGCTTTATTCCTGCCACTCCATAGCTTGCCCTTCCCATATCTCTAACATCATCGCTGTTAAATCTTATTGCCTTCCCTTTCCTTGTTGCAAGCAGAACTTCCTGCCCTTTCTTAACAACCCTGACCCCAACTAAGCTGTCTGAATTGTCAGCAGGAAGATTAATCGCCCTTACTCCTGATGCTCTTGGCTTTGAAAAATTGCTCAATGAAATTTTCTTGACTATCCCATTTTTTGTTGCCATGAACAGATAGTCCTCAAAACTCTTTACTGAGATTACACTTGTAATGCTTTCATCTTTCAAATTTAATAAATTAACAATAGCTTTTCCTTTGCTGTATCTCTCAGCTGCCGGAATGTCATAAGCTTTAAGCCATAAAACTCTTCCTCTTGTGCTAAAGAACATCAGATAGTCATGAGTTGAGCAGGTTATAAGCTGTTTTGTAAAATCCCCCATTGCAAGATTGCTTCCAATTACTCCTTTTCCCCCTCTTTTTTGTTCTTTGTAATCCTTGACGTCCATCCTCTTGCAATACCCTTTTTCAGTTATTGTCACAACAACTTCTTTTCTCTGCACTAAATCTTTCTCAGATATCTCGGCAATTCTTTGAAGCACCTGCGTTCTTCTGTTGTCACCATATTCTTTCTTCAGCTCATTCACTTCCTTAATTATTATGCCCAATACCTCTTTAATATCCCCTAACACTTTTTCAAGCTTTGCAATCTTCTCTTTCAGTTCATTATGTTCGTTTTTCAGATTATCCTGCTCCAAAGAAGTTAGCTGTTGAAGCTTTGTCTCTAAAACAGCCTGCGCCTGCCTCTTGCTCAATTTGAAATTATTTATTAATGAATCTGAAGCTTCAGAAGCTGATTTTGATTTCTTAATAGCAGATATAACATTATCAATATTCTTCAGTGCTATCAAAAGGCCCTCGACAATTTCCAATCTTTCCTTCGCTCTCTTTAATTCGAATTTTGACCTGTTGGTAATCATAATTTTTCTATGATTAACATACTCTTCAACAACATTCTTTAAATTCAAAATTCTTGGCTGCCCTTTGACTAATGCGAGGAAATTCACATTAAATGATTCTTGAAGTCTTGTATATTTATATAAAGAATTAAGAATAAATTTTGGGTTTGCTCCTTTTTTTAATTCAATAACTATTCTTATTTTTCCTTTTGAGCTCTCATCTCTTAAATCAGAAACATCCTTTATTTTTTTGTCCTGAATTAATCTGGCAATCTGCTCAACTAAAATTGATTTGTTGAGCATATACGGAATCTCAGTAATAATTATATTCTCCTTATTTTTTAATGTCTCTGTCGTTGTTTTTCCCCTCATGATTAGCTTTCCTCTTCCTGTCTTGTACAGTTCAAGCATATCTCCCTGCACCATGCCTCCTGTAGGAAAATCAGGGCCGGTCACAATTCCGGCAAGATCTTCTATTGAAATAGACGGATTTTTTATGTAAGAGATAATTGAATCACAAACTTCATTTATATTATGAGGAGGGATGTTAGTTGCCATGCCGACTGCAATTCCAGTTGCTCCATTCAGCATAAGAGCGGGTAGCTTCCCTGGAAGCAATTCTGGTTCTTTAAGAGAGTTGTCAAAATTAGGGTTGAACTTAACTGTCTCCTTGTCAATGTCCTCTAAAAGCTCTGATGAAATAGGAAATAATTTTGCTTCTGTATACCTATATGCCGCAGGCGGATCTCCGTCGATGCTACCAAAATTTCCCTGTCCGAAAACCAACGGATATCTTAAAGAAAAGTCCTGCGCCATTCTTACCAAAGCATCATAAACAGCAATGTCTCCATGAGGATGAAACTTACCAATAACATCCCCGACAATTCTCGCACTTTTTTTAGTTTGAGAGTTGGGCTTTAATCCCATTAAATTCATTGAATATAAAATCCTTCTCTGAACTGGCTTTAGGCCGTCTTCGATGGCTGGGATTGCCCTTGAAACTATGACTGACATGGCATAATCTAAATATGCCTTTTTCATCTCTTCAGATATCTCTTTATTTACTACTCCTTTTTCTACTTCAGCAATTTTTTCTTTGTCTTCCATGTGATTTATTATTTATTTTTATTGTCTGTTATTATATAACTAAATTTTACTCTCTTATTTTCTTTTAATGTAATATATCTTCTAATTCGTTTAATTCTTTTTCACTTTCAGGAACTTTTTTCCACTTAACATTTTCAATGATATCATATTTAACCTTACACTTATGCATTCTTTCGTTTTTTTCTGAGCATCCATAAACATTTCCTTCTATACATCATCTACAATCTGTGCTTATAATCTTGCCACATTTGGGACATTTAGCAATTGCCTTCATCTCAACTTGTTGGTTCTCCTTTTTCATCAAGATATTTCATAAATTCCTCTTCAGAGAGCTCTTTTTCTCTTATCTCTTTGCCTGCCCACTTGCACTTGTGGCATTCCCACTCTCCTTTCTTCTCTTTTCCAACAACAACTCCGACATCAGTGCTGTTGCATTT
>CAZXWV010000009.1:3806-5765 GCA_964644735.1 Candidatus Woesearchaeota archaeon | reverse complement strand
ACATCCAACTGCGCCTCCATTGCATTTTCTGAAATAAATTCTTTTCTTGATTGAACATCATCACCCATAAGCATTTTAAAAACCCTGTCAGCTTCAATAGCATCCTCAATAAAAATTTTCTTTATTTTTCTGGTATTCGGATTCATTGTTGTATCCCAGAGCTGGTCAGATGTCATCTCTCCTAAACCTTTAAACCTTGTGACTCCCCCAGCACCAGCATCAAGCTTTTCAAGAGCTTTCTTAAGCTCCTCATCTGAATAAACATAATGGTCTTTTTTCTTTCTGATTCTGTATAATGGAGGGAGTGCAATATAGATATGCCCTTTTTCAATTAATTGCGGCATGAATCTGAAGAAAAATGTCAACAACAATGTTTTTATGTGCTCTCCATCAACATCTGCATCAGTCATGATTATTATTTTGCTGTATCTTAATTTCTCTATGTTAAATTCCTCCCCAACCCCTGTTCCAATAGCAGTTATAAGATTTATTATTTCCTCGCTAGAAAGCGTTTTTGCAGGATTTGATTTTTCCACATTTAGAATTTTACCTTTTAATGGAAGTATTGCCTGATACTCTTTATTCCTTGCCTGTTTTGCGCTTCCTCCAGCAGATTCTCCCTCAACTATGTAAAGTTCTGTATCTGTTGAATTTTTCTTCGAGCAGTCAGAAAGTTTTCCAGGCAGCCCTCCGAGAGAAAACGCATTTTTTCTTCTGACTAATTCTTTAGCTCTTTTAGCTGCCAGCCTTGCTTTAGCAGAATCCAAAGCCTTGGAACTTACTCTTTTAGCAACAGCTGGGTTCTCCTCAAAAAATTCTGACAGCGCCAGTGTAGTAACAGAATCAACAAATCCTTTTACTTCTGAATTGCCTAATTTTGTTTTTGTCTGCCCTTCAAATTGAGGCTCTGCAAGCTTAATGCTTATAATCGCAGTAACTCCTTCACGAGTGTCCTCTCCAGATAAAGACTCTGTTTTTAAAATTCCTTTTTTCTTTACATAATCATTTAATACTCTTGTCAAAGCGCTCTTGAAGCCTGAAACATGCGTCCCGCCTTCAACAGTATTGATTGTATTGACAAATCCGAAAATATTTTCTTGATATCCTGAATTATACTGAATGGCAACTTCTAAAACACTGCCCTCGGTTTCCCTCTTAAAATAAATTGGCTTGTGCAAAACCTCCTTAGAATTGTTTATCCATTTTACAAACTCGATTAAGCCGCCAGAAGAAAAAAACTCTTCTTGTTTATCTTTAACTTCATCTCTTAATTTAATCCGCAATCCTGCATTCAAGAAAGCCACTTCCCTGAATCTTGTCTCTAGAACTTTATAATCAAAATTAAGTGTTGAAAAAATCTCATCATCTGGCCAGAAGGTAACTTTTGTCCCGGTTTCATTTTTCTCGCATTTCCCGATGACGGTTAATTTAGTTTTAGCATCTCCTCTTGAATATTCCTGCTGGTAGATATTTCCTCCTCTTTTTATTTCAATTATTAATTTCTTTGACAGCGCATTAACAACACTTACGCCAACTCCGTGCAATCCGCCTGAGATAACATAAGATTTCTTGTCAAATTTTCCTCCTGCATGCAGTTTTGTCAAAGCCACCTGGACAGCAGGTATTTTTAATTGAGGGTGAATATCAACAGGAATTCCTCTTCCATCATCAGTTATTGTAGAAGAACCATCTTTATTAAGAGAGACATCAATATTTTTGCAGTATCCTGCAAGGGCTTCATCTACAGAGTTGTCAACAATCTCATAAACAAGATGATGCAGTCCGTCCTTGCTTGTCGAGCCTATATACATTGAAGGCCTTTTTCTTACTCCTTCTAGCCCTTCTAGGACTTTTATAGATTCAGCATCGTATTCTTTTTTATCTGGCATTTTTTATCGTTTGTTTTTAAAAAATGACTGGCTAGAAATTTTCCTGATTTCTTTGTCCGGCATTTTTGTT
>CAZXWV010000009.1:0-3706 GCA_964644735.1 Candidatus Woesearchaeota archaeon | reverse complement strand
GAGCTCTTTTTCAAGCTGTTTATGAGATTCTTCAACTAAACTCTCCTTCATTGCATCTCTTTCTTTTTTCTTCTGAACCTCAAATCTCTCTCTTGCTTTCTCAAGATAGCTCTTTCTTTCTTCCAGATTTTTCCTTTTAGTTTTTAGTTCAACAAGTTCCTTCTCTTCATCTTTTTCTGCTTTAGCTAGCTCTCTTTCAAATTTGTCTTGAAGGAGTTTTTCTCTTTGCGCTATCTCATCAGTTATTTTCTGCTTCAGTTTTTGTTCATCTCTTAATAATTTATCATTGGCATGCTCTCTTAATTCAGAAATATATTTTTTAGATAATCTTACTTTCTCTGCATCTAATTTCTTTTGGAGTATGTCATTAAATTTCTCAGAAATATCTTTCTGCAAGGAAGTTTTGAGTTTAGTATTGTATTTTTTCTCAAATTCCCCTTCCAGCTCTCTTTTTTTCTTATTAAACTCTCTTATTAAATTCAAATGCTTTTCTTTAAAATCACTCTCTCTTTTTTGCAAATCAGCTTCTAAAATAGCATTTATTTCATTTTCTCTTGATTTAATTCTATTTGAAAGAGCAAGTTTTGTTTCTTTTAAGAAATTAGTGAAATTAGTATCAACAAGAACCCCAACATCAGAATCAACTTTCCCAATTATTCTTTTCTTTTTCCCAATTTTCTCAACTTTCTCCCCAACTTTTTTAATTTCACTCCTAATCTTAGGCAATCTGTCCCTTAAATCATGTATCTCCTCATGCATTTCTTTTGTTTCAGATTTTTTTCTTTTTTTTGGCTTATATTTCCCTCTAATCTTTTCCTTAAGATGCTTAATTTTTTTCTCAATTGTTGGAATTTCAGATACATTCTTTAATCTGGACTTTATATCCCTGGCTTCTTCAATAAATCCTCGTGTATCTAAAGAATTCAGCTCTTCTTCCAGCTCTTTTAATCTCTGAATGCCGAACTTGAAAGCTTCAAAATCTTTCTTGCTGATAGAACTAGGAGATTTTTTTACAGATTTATTCTTTGCTGCCTTTTTTTTGATTTTTTTCTCTTTCACCATCTTTCTTTAGTTATATTTGGATAATTTTATTTTTATACCTTTCTATTTCTTCAATACATCAATATCATATCCTTGTTTTTTCCATTTATCCATCTGTTCTTTTATTGTTTGTTTTGAGATGCCCTTAATCTCCCTCTTGAGTTCAAGCATGTTATACCCCTCTTTCTCCCACTGCTTTAATTTCTTGCTAATCTCATCTTTTTTTCCTCTCTTTCTCAGCTTTGCAATCTCTTTTCTTTGAAGTTTCTGTTTGGCTTTAATCTTAGAAACAATTTTTCTTTTTCTTTTTTCAAATTGCTCGAGCTTCTTTTTCCTCTCATATTCAGTTCTTGCTTTTCTTAAAGATTCTTTTCTATAACTTTCTATAATTTCAAGATTTCTTCTTAGTTCAGTAGTTTGCTGTTTTCTCAGCTGCAAAAATAACACATTTCTCTCATGAATCATATAAAAAACAAGAAGAATAATCCCGAATAAAAAGACAAATATAACTATAGCCATAAGATTGACATTTGGAATATTATAAATAAAAAAATCATCTTTTTCCTTAATACTGAATAAATAGCTTGATGTGCTTACAAAATCCATATGTTTAGTAATAGCTATGAATGTATAGTCGCCTAATTGAATATCTTCAGGGAGTATTATTGTCTTTGAAATAACTGACTCAGAGCCAATCACAATATTCTCTGATTCTGAAATAATTACATCGCCGTCAAAATTCTTAATAAAATAAATCATCTCAACCTGGTTCAACTTTAAAGAATCTAAGCTGAAAAATTTAATATCCGCAACAAATTTCTCTCCTTGGATTATTTCTTTATATTTCGGGCTTACATCCAAATTTGCAACAAACAAGACTTTCATTGTTTGTATCTCAAGAATAACAGGAATTTCAGTTTCTGTAGAGTTTGTCTTGATGATTATCTTTCCAACATATACTCCTGGTTCATACTTTAAATTTGCATCTTCAAATACTGCATAAACAACTTTTTCCTCCCCTCCTTCAAGCATAAAATTCTCCTCGCTTAATGAAACTAACTCATCTATTACCTCTACATCAATCTGAAACTCTTGCTCAGAATCTTTTAAATTGGTTATTTTTAATTCACTTATTACTTTTTCCCCTTGTTTGATTACAGATTTTAATAAAATAGTATTTACCCTAAAATCATCTTTTTCCTCGCTAACTTGATAAAATTTGAAATAAGCCGATAAAATAGCTCCTGCTATAACCAAAAATAAAATCAAGATTAGTATTTTCGTTTTGCTTTTAATCATTTATTCCTCTTTTGTTTTCTGTGTTATTTTTTACCTACGGATATTTTTATATCTTTTGATAACAATTATAAGCGATATAAAAACAGAAATAATTGCAATTAATGCCGCTATTAATATCAAAACATCTCTGCTTATTTTTTCTTCTTCTATTTTGAACTGGGAGCTTGCTGTTGCTACACCGCCTGAATAAATCACCTCTGCTCCAACAATATAATCCCCTGGAGGAAGATTTTGCGTAGGGAATATATACTCATATGATTTCTGGTTGAGTACTGCAATAGTCTCGCTCTCTTGCGAATAAACCCTTCCTTCAAAGTCCTTGATAATATAATTCATAGTTACATCAGCTTTTTCCTGCAAACCAGCCTGTATCAAAGTTATCTGCGACCTTAGCTTCTCTCCTACTTTAATTGTCCTGTATTCATCTGGTATAGACACAGAAATATCAAACAAGCTCTTTTCTGACTTGACATTTAATACAAATGGAATCTCTAATCTTTTAGTGATGTATGTGAATGTAATCTTTCCTGTGTAGATTCCTGGTTCTTCTGGGCTTACAATATCAAACTCAAGAACTTGATTATCTTCTTGTTTAAGAGTTAATTTTTTATATGGCAAGACAACAATTTCTTTCAAATTGATTAAACCAATGTCAATTATCAAATCTGTTTCACCAATATTAAATAATCCTAATTTCCCATAACTCGTTGTTCCGGCTGTTCCGTCAAGATTTAATGAATCTGGATTTACTTTAAGCTCTTCCAGTGTGGTAATAATTGCGCTTCCTCCACTTCCTCCGCCAGCTGATGGGGCTGCTTCAACAGCACTGATTATGCTAAATAAAACTAATTCTGTATCATTTCTATTCCCTGCTGAATCATTGCAGTAAAATCTGACAGCATATGAGCCATCTGATAGTGTGCTTGAATTGAAAAATGTAATGTTATCACTAGTATTCATAGTTATGTTTGTCGCTCCAGAATTCAGAGAGTATTCACAGCTTCCTGTTTCGCTTAAAGTTAGATTAAACATAATTAAATTTGTAGAGTAAGTTGCTGTTATTGGAGAGATGATATTTAGTAATGGAGCAGTTGTGTCTAATGTTATTGTCCTTGTTTCTGTTGAGTTTGAATTGCCCACGCTGTCATTTACGCTGACATTATAATAATAAACTCCAGCTGACAATCCTGTCCAGTTTATCGTCCTTCTTAAATCTGTATAAGAGCTTGAATTTACCTGGCTGGTTGAATTATATAATAAGAAAGTTATTGTTCCTTCATTAAGTTCTGTAACAGAAACATTAACATAAACATTAGTCTGTGATTTAAATGAGTTGTTGGATTCTGTTCCTGTTCCGTATGATATT
>CAZXWV010000008.1:0-10748 GCA_964644735.1 Candidatus Woesearchaeota archaeon | reverse complement strand
TATAAAACTAAAAACTTAAAAGCACTAATTTTCTATAAAATCCATGGACCCGTAGTCTAGTGGTTACGACGTCTCGTTTACACCGAGAAGATCGGAGGTTCAATTCCTCCCGGGTCCACTTAATTTTTTAAACCCGTCTTTCTAATTAATATCATCCTTAAATCAAACTTAAGGCTTCAAAGCGCTGATAGTTTAACGGTAGAATATCTCGTTGCCAATGCTCAAAGAAACTGCAAATCTACGAGCAGAGTAAAAACGAGGTGACCCGGGTTCAACTCCCGGTCGGCGCATTTTAAAAAGAAGAATAATGATATACTTTCCAATTTTAGGGGCAATAGCATTAGCAACAGGAACCATGCTTGAAAAAGCTGTTCTGATAAGAAAAAAAGTAAATATTGAATTATACCAGACTGCTTCATTTCTTGCAATAATAATAGTAATGGTCCCATTGTTATACTTTTTTTGGAGATTAGACCCACAGGCATTAGAGCCGGCAAACATATTTGTTTTTTCTCTAATTGTAATTTTTTCCACAATAGCAAACCTTCTTGTTTTTTACTCAATGAAATGGGAGAAAGTCACAAATTTAGAGCCTGCAAAAATCCTCGAACCTTTATTTATCATACTGCTCGCTGTTTTATTCAGTTTTTTTGCTGACGGAGTATATGAAAGAAACTTAAAAGTGATTATTCCTGCATTAATTGCGGGCTCAGCTTTGGTATTCGCCCATATAGAAAAACACCATTTAGAATTCAACAATTATTTTATTGCTGCAATATTTGGAAGCTTTTTTTTCGCGGCTGAATTAGTTATGTCAAGATTAATTCTGGATTTTTATTCGCCAATATCGTTTTATTTTCTAAGATGCTCTGCAATTTTCCTGATTAGTTTAATTATATTCAGGCCAAATTTCAGCGGGTTGAATAGAAAAGTCAGTCTGACAATCCTCTTAACAGGAGCTGTATGGGTGGTTTATAGAGTAGTCGTATATTACGGATATATTAAGCTAGGAATCGTATTCACTACACTTATGATAATGCTTGGCCCAATATTTGTCTATGCTTTTGCGCATATATTCCTAAAAGAAAAATTAAGCTGGAAAAATATAACTGCCTCAATAATAATCGTAGCATGCATTTTATATGCTATATTGATTTGATTATAAAAAACTCTAAGAAAACTGCCAGTTTTAACTGGCAGTAAAATTCAAAGAGTTTTTTAGCCAGAAAACAAATTGGCAGTTTAATTTTGTTTTCTGTATAGTAATTTTAAAATAACAATAAAATGATATAACTTAACAATAACAACAATATAGAAAGATTTATAAATTAAGATTATCTGTATTTTTAACTTAAAATGAAATTAACAGATTATCTTGCTGGAATATTCAATAGAGACCGTCTAGATTGGGAACCAAAATTAAGAATATTAGAAGGAAAATATAAGAAAGATGCCCAAGGTTTATTAAAAAGTTTTGGAGATTATGTTAAAAAAAATAAAAATGACCTAACCAGAAGAAATCTTAAAGAGATTAAAACTGTATATAATTCTGAAATTTACAAAAATGACCCTTGTTGCCTAAACCAAAGAAATGATATCACCAAGTTTATTGATAATGAACTAAAAGGAAGAAGAAGATGGAATATTATAAAAGGTGCAGCATTAGGCACTGCAATTCTAGGAGTGGGATATCTTTACTCTGGGAAATATAATCAAAATAAGCAAGAAGTTTCTTATTTAAACGGGCCAGCTCCTGTTATGGAAGTAGTTAAAACGCCTGTATATGATTCTACTAAACTTGAAGAAAAAGAGATTATTAAAGAAGATAAAAAATCAGTTGGTGAAATTTACACTATAAAAAAAGGAGATAGCTTATACAAGATTGCTAAAAAATATGGAAATAACACTGAATCAGATATAAATAAATGGGTTGTAAATATTCAAAAATTAAATCCAAAATTGCAAGAGTCTAAAAGAGATTATATTGATTTTAAAGATGGGAAAATAGTATACTGGAAAAAAGACGGGCTTGCTGACTTGTTGTATGTAGGAGAAAAGATAAAAACTTCTGCTGGAACATATGCTCAACCAGCATTAGACAAAGCACCTAAATCAATTAAAAAAATTGAAAAGACTGAAGTAGCAAAAAAACTTGAGAAGAAAAAAGAAATTACTCCTCTTGTAAGCGTAAGCCAGTATGAAACTCCAATTGGTCCTGAATTCAAAAAAGAACCAATAACTACTCCAGAAGTAAAATATACTCAAAATTCTCAAGTTAAAGAAGAGCCAAAACCAGTAGAAATAGCTGGATTATACACTGAAAAAAAGAAGGAAGAAGAGATAGTTTCAAAAAAAATTGAAGAGATAAAAAAAGAGATAGGGAAACAAGAAAAAATTACTCCTGTTGTTAAAGTTAAACAAGAGCCAGAACCAAAAAAAGAAATTTCAATGACTACTCCGGAAGTAAAGAGAATACTAATCAAATCAGAATGTGATAATCTTTCAGTTGTAGATACATTAAACGAGAAGAATCTTCCAAGTGACTTTAAATCAAGAAAAAAACTTTGGTCTAATTTTTCTAAAGAAGAAAAGTACAAAGGAACAGCTGGGCAAAATGAATATTTAAATTATGAGATTTGTAATAAAGATAAATCAGAAATAGCTGGATTATATACTCAAGAAAAGAAAGAAGCTCCAAAAATTGAAGAAACAAAAAAACTTGAAGAAAAAGCAGAGGAGCAAAATGATATTACTCTTCAATTACCTCCTTCAAAAAAACCTAGCTTAATTCTTGGAGAAAAAGCAGAATCTCTTGAAGAAAAATTAACAGATGCAAGAAAATTAGCAATAAGCAAACCAGAAGAACAAGGGCAGGTTTCAAAATATGTTGAAGACCAGATGCTTTCTGAAAGAAATGTTCCTGAATCAATTTATAATACTAAAAAAGGAATTGGAAATAGATTAGGGAATGATTTCAAAGATGCTGGAAGAAATTTAGAAAATCTTTTTGGTGACATCTTTTTTGGAGCTAAAAAAAACTATGTGGTTGAGGATGGTAGTGTAAAAACAACTAAAAAATCAAAAGGAGTTTTAGGAAGTGTATTTGATGGAATAAAAAATATAGTTTATGAAGGTCCAAAAAACATAGTAAAAGGTGAAGTTGGGACAGGATTAAAGAATATGTTTTGGGACGGCACGATTGGAATGGTAGGAAATACACTCCAGGCTGGTGGGAATATTATAGATGATGGTGTTGGATTTGCAGTTAATGGAGTTATTGAGCCAACATTTGATTTAACTATCGGTAATTTACATTCAAACTTATCTTCTGTTCCAAGCGATGCATTGCAAACAATAGTAGATTTCTCTACAGATATAATACCTGGAAATGAGGCATGGATGCGTGTTCATGATCCATTGGAGATGGTTAAAGACTCACCTAGCGAAGAATCTGAGATTAAAAAAGTTGGGGAGAAAGTTGAAAATTCAAATAGTGAAAAATCTGAAAATAAAAAACATGAGAATCCTATTGAAGAAAGATATAAATTAAATTTAACATGGCCAATAGTTAATAATTGGAAAACTCCAGAATTTGCGATAGAGGGAGATAATCTAAGAAATACTGTAAGAAATACTAAATTTAGGAAAATTATTGAAACTTCTGGATCTTTAGCTGCTGACTTGCTAGTATTAGATTTATTTGAAGGAGATGGTGGAGGAGATGACGGAGGACCTGGAGGACCTGGTCTACTAGGAAATCAAGGACCTGGAGGACCTGAATTTTAATTAAATTTTAATTAGATAGTTAAGTAAAATGAAGTATAATAAAACATTTGGATTTGTATTAAGCATGTTCTTGATAGTTATGATGGCATCTTTAGTTAGTGCTAATGCTGACATAACTTATAATTTTAATGTAAACAATGCAAGAGTGGTTGTTTATAATTGCCTTAATACTGGATGTACAACTGTTTCAAACAATCCATGGTTTGACCAGACAACAGCTACAGGAAGTTTGACTGTTTCATATCCAACACAATTAAACTCTAATGGATACGCAGCTTATTATTTTAGTTCAGGATATGTCCCGCAATCATTCAATACAAACTGGTATGGAAACGGTGCTGCAAATTATGTAATTAATTTCAATAAGTTGTCTACCTGTTATTCACCAGTTGACAATATTGAAGTTGTAAATACAGCTTATGCAAATCAGCCTCTAGTAATATCATATGATGCTGCAATTTCTGCTGATGTAAGAAGCGCTTTTTCAGATGCAAGTAATGGAGTAGGATATGTTCCATCAGCATTTGTTGATGATTATTATTCTGCTGACACTCAAGTAACTCTTGAAATAACAGATTCAAATGGAGCAACAGTTTACACTGATTTGATAGATATGAGTTTAGCTAATAACAATCCTCTTTATATGGACGAAGTGAGAAATGTTCAGTTCACTTGGATTCCTGCAGTAAATGATACTTACACAACAAGAATTGAGTCTATTGTTACAGACAACCAGTGTGCTGCTGGCGCAAGCATACCTCAATCATCCTCTAAACAAATTGAAGTTCTTCCTTCAATCCCTCTGGATATGTGTTATACTTTACTTAATAATCCTGTTCTAAGCAATGACATGCCTTCTGTTGGAGATTCAATAATGCTAAATTACAACAAAATTAGCAACTATGTTGATTCTACTGGAGCAGTTTTCACACCTATACAAACAGCCATTACCTATCAGGTTTTTATAGACGGAATTCTTACAAGCACATCTTCTGCTACAATATCAGCTAATCCTAACCCTAATAATTATCAAACTGTATCATTCCCTTGGACATTTACCTCTGCAGGAAATTATAATTTTGTCATAACTGGAATTGGAAGCAGTCCTTTATGTGTAGGAAAAACTAACTTACAAGAACAGCTTAATCAAAATATTTTTGTTCCAGGAGTTGACGCGACACCGCCAGCAGTAACAGTCTCATACCCTGTTGACAGTGCAACATACCCTTCACAAGTAACCTCACTGGATTTTACTGCAACAGACCCTAATCTGAATAGCTGCTGGTATACCACAAATGGCGGAGCAACAAATATAAGCACAACATGCACTTCTGGAATTTTAGAAAGTGTGCCATTAACCTCGCTGGTCGGTTCAAACACATGGACAGTTTATGCAGCTGATTTAGCTGGGAATATTGGAATGGACAGTGTTACATTCAGTGTTGCGGCTGATACAACTCCTCCTGCAGTGAATATATTGTATCCATTAGCTGGAAATCAGGTGATGGGAGCTGAATTAATATTTTTCACAGATAGTGAGCTGACAAATCCTCAATGCTCAATTGACAGTGTTAACTGGGTTGCATGCACAAGCGGAGTAACCAATATTAACACTCTTACTGGTTTTGCAGCTCTGCCTGATGGATTATTCAATTTATATTTGAGAGATACAGATCTTGCAGGAAATAATGGTACAGATTCTGAAGCAGGAATAATTAAAAATTCAAGCATCATCCCAGATACAACCCCTCCTGTAATTAGCATCAGCTATCCAATAAATAATATAACTTATGACTTTATAGTAAGTGAGTTAAACTTTACTGCAACAGACCCTAATCTAAATAGCTGCTGGTATACTGCAAATGGTGGAGTGACAAATGTTAGTGTAAGCTGCGCTTCTGGGATTTTAGAGAGTGTGGCTTTAAATTCAACAGAAGGGAGCAATACATGGAGTGTTTATGCAATGGATGTTTATGGAAATCAAAACAGCGCCAGCGTTAATTTTTTTGTAGACACAACTGGTGAAGAAGATGAAGATGGAAAGAAAGGAACATCTGCTTACTTTAAAACTGCAGCTGGTGAAGAGTTAAAGGAACTATATGAACCTATAATAAAATTAAATGGCGAGAAAAAAGGAATAATTAATTTATCAACAGTCAGCTGGATATTGCTAATCTTTATAATCTTGGCTATAATTGCAATATTAATAACATTAAGAAAAAAAGGATTAATATAAAATGAGAAAACAACAGAGAATCCCTCTCAATATTCAAGAAAAAGAAAGAATAACTCGTGGATATGAAATTGCTGATATGTATAATTTATTACTGAATAATACTACAGATGAAAGGTTATTAATTGAACGTATTGAAGCAAAAGAAATATTTTATAAGGCAGTACATCACAAAGAATTTAATCATGAAGAATTTGGAATTGTGTTTAGTTAAATAGCAGAACCACTATTGTTAAAATAAACTAAAATGAATTGTTTTGACTCTGAAGTTGGTAAGGAATTAAAAAAGTATTGTATAGAACATCCAGAAACAAGCATTTTTAAAAAATTAATTTTAGATAATGGAAAAACAATTTATGCATGTCCTGAACTAAATTCTGATTGAGCATAACTAAACATCATTAAAACTCTCCGCTCATCCCAGGAGGAAGCCCCCCAGCACTGTTCATCCCTCTTTTTTTCCCAGAAGAAGCAATAACATCGTCTATTCTTAAAATCATTATAGCAACCTCGCTGGCTGAACTAATTGCCTGGCTCTTTATTTTCAATGGCTCTATTATTTTTGCTTCAAGAACATTCTCAACTTTATTCGTAAATAAATTCAATCCTGCATATCTCTCTCCAGCATCATGCCTTGATTTTAATTCTGTTAAAACATCAATAGGGTCTAATCCCGCGTTTTCTGCAAGAGTTGCCGGGATAAACTCCAAGGCAGATGCAAACTCTTCAACAGCAAGCTGCTCTCTTCCGCTTAAACCTTGAGAAAATTCCCTTAATCTTTTTGCAAGCTCAATTTCAATAGCTCCTCCGCCTTGAACAACCAGTCCGGATTTTAACGCGCAGGCAACATCTCCCAATCCGTCCTGCAATGCCCTCTCAACCTCATCAATAACATGCTCCGTCCCTCCATGGATTAAGATTGTCAGTGCTTTAGGATTTCGGCATCCTCTTACAAAAGTTAAGCTCTCTTTCCCGTGTTTTATCTCTTCCACAATTTTAGCATTTCCTAATTCAGCAAAATTAAGTTCATTCAGATTGCTCACAATTCTCCCTCCAGTAGCCTTGGATAATTTTTCCATGTCGCTTCTTGAAACTCTCCTGCAGGCATAAATTCTTTCCTTGGACAGTAAATATTGCGCAAAATCATCAATCCCTTTCTGGCAGAAAATAACATTTGCCCCAGACATCCTGACCTTTTCAACCATTTCTTTAATCATGCTCTCTTCCTGCAGAAGAAAACTTTGCAGCTGTTCAGGAGAAGATATAGATATCTTCGTGTCTATTTCAGGATTTTTTAATTCTAAAGGAAAATCAATCAGGGCGATTTTTGCATCTTGGACTTTTTGCGGCATATCGTATGACACTCTCTCCTTGTCTATAACAATTCCTGAGATAAGCTCAGTGTCTTTAATCCCATCTCCTTTTGACTTTTCAATTTTAATATCGTTTAGATTAATATCTCCGTTGTGCTGCACTTGCTTGACAGCTCTTACAATAATCTCGGCAAACATTTCTTTTGAGTCTTCTGCGCCTTTTCCTGTCATAGCAGTCATGGCAATCTGCCTAAGAACATCTTCGTCTTCAGAGGTTATCCTTAAAGCAAGGTCATTCAATATCTCCTGCGCTTTTTCTGCAGCAATTCTATAACCTTTAGTTATAACAGTTGGGTGAATTTTTTTATCTAAAAGTTTCTCGGCATTTTCCAGAAGTTTTCCTGTAATCATGACAGCCGTAGTAGTGCCGTCGCCAACCTCACTTTCTTGCGTTCTGGCAATATCCACCATCATTTTTGCAGCAGGATGCTCAATCTGCATCTCATTCAAGATTGTAACCCCGTCATTTGTTATTATAATCTCGTTAGTAGGCGAGACAAGCATCTTATCCATTCCTTTTGGTCCAAGAGTTGTCTTTATTATTTCTGTAACCATCTTCGCAGCAAGAATATTATTTCTCTGCGCATCTTTTCCCATAATTCTCTGTATGTCTTCTGGCATTAGAACTACTGGCTTGTCTGGCATAATATTATTTCTTGCAAGAGTTATTTAAAGATTATTGTGGTACAGAAAACAGCTTTTATGGCAAAATTTATAAGTAGGGTTTATTTATAGCGATTATGCAGAATATATTAGTGTCAGATATAATGACAAGGTACCCCATTACTGCAAAGCCAGATACAAATCTATTAGAATGCGCCAGACAAATGGTGAGAAAAAGAGTAGGAAGTTTAATTTTAGCTGATAATGGAAAACTTGTCGGATTTATCTCTCAGCATGATATATTATGGGCTTTAGTAAAGAAAACAAAAGAAGAGCTATCAAAGATAAAAGCAATTGACATTTCGCCTAAAAAAATAATCGTAGTAAAACCAAATTCAAACATTGAAGAAGTCATTAATAAAATGAAGAATCTGAAATTTGAAAGGCTCCCTGTTGTCCAGGGAAAAGAACTTGTTGGGATTGTTACTGCAAAAGATATCTTAAATTTTAACCCAGAGTTTTATCCAGAATTGGAAGAATTTGCCAAGATAAGAGAAGAGACAGAGAAATTAAAAAGGGTTAAGAAAGCAAAAGGGAGAAGAAGTATGAATGAGGGAATATGCGAGGAATGTGGGGATCAAGGATTTTTATACAGATTTAATGGGATGCTTGTCTGCGAATCATGCAAGAATTCTGGTTGAACTGTTAAAGCTGGAATATACCAAGGGGTAAACTCTCTCGCTTCCGAAGTTCCGAAGAATATTTAAATAAAGAATTGATTTTAATCCTGTCAAAAGGAAGATGAATCATGGCAGAAAAAGAAACAATATTCTCAAGCAAGATAAAATATGACGGGATTCTATCATTTACAGATTTCTATAAATTCTGCTATAATTGGCTTACAGAGGAAACAGGATTAATTGTTGCAGAGGAGAAATATGCTGAGAAACTGTCCGGGGAGTCAAAGAATATTGATGTTGTCTGGGCTGGGAAAAGAAAACTTACAGATTACTTTCAATTTGAAGCAAAGATTACATTTAAAGTGCTTGCCTTAACACAAATAGAAATAAATAAAGACGGCAAGAAAATAAAAACAAATAAGGGAAATGTTGAAGTTGGAATAAAAGGAGTTCTTGTTAGAGACTGGCAGGGGAAATTTGAAAAAGATGCTTTTAGAAAATTCCTCAGAAGCATTTATGAAAAGTGGATAATCCAGTCAAGAGTTGAACAATTTGAAGGAAAAATCGTCGGAGATTGTGATGAATTTTTAAGCCAGGCAAAAGCATGGCTGGATTTAGAAGGAAAAAGATAGTTAGATTATACATATATTACAAGCAAAAACTTTAAATACAAATCTTTTCTAATTTGATGATGAAAAAGATATTGATTTCATTTTTAATAACATTATTAATTCTGCCTTTGGTTTTAGCAATAAACATTGATGTTAACAGTCAAGAGAAAGAAGTAGTTATGGTTCCAGAGCTAAACAAGCCAGTTATATTAAATCTTAAGATAACTAATAACGGACCATCAGACAGTTTTCAATTCTATAATCTGCTTGGTTTTGTTATGTCGCCAACAGAAAAAATATCAATAACTAGTGGGGAGACAAAAGAAATTCAGCTAAAGATATATCCAAGAGAAGAATTTAATTATAAAGGATTTTATACTTTCCAGTATAGTATAAGAGGGCAAGACTCAACAGAAACAAAAGAAGAAGTAATGATAAAAATTATTGACTTAGAGGATGCTTTTGAAATTGGTTCTGGAGAAGTTGATTCTGAGTCAAATTCGATCAGCATTTACATTCATAACAAAGAGAATTTTGATTTTGGGGAAATAAGCACAAAATTCAGCTCTGCATTTTTCAACATGGAAGAAAAATTCATTCTTGGCCCAAGTGAAAGAAAATATTTTACAATACAGCTAAATAAAGAAGATTTCAAAAAATTAATGGCTGGGTTTTATACTTTGAATGCAGAGATTAGTGTTGAGGATAAAAAGACAAAAATAGAAGGAGTAATAAAATTTGTTGAGAAGGACATTGTTAAAACTAAAGCAGAAGAATACGGATTGATAATTAACACAAAAATAACAGAAAAGATAAACGAAGGCAATGTTATAGCGAATGTAGAGATAAATATGGAGAAAAATATAATTTCAAGATTATTTACTACATTCAGCCCAGAGCCAGACATTGTTGAGAGAAATGGATTAGTAGTTCAATACAGCTGGAGCAAAGAGTTAAAACCTGGAGAAAGTTTAAGAGTTGTTGTAAAAACTAACTGGCTATTCCCATTCATAGTTATATTGCTTATTGTGGCAATCGTTATTCTAACAAAACAATACTCAAAAACTAATTTAGTATTAAGAAAAAGAGTTTCATTTGTTAATGCCAAAGGAGGGGAATTTGCTTTAAAAGTCTCAATTTTAGTGAATGCTAAGGCTTATATTGAGAAGGTGAATATTATGGATAGGCTGCCTCCATTAGTCAAGCTCTACCACAGATTTGGACCAGAAGCGCCTTCAAAAATAGACGAGAAAACCAAGAGAATACAATGGAATTTTGAAAAACTAGAAGCAGGAGAAACTAGAATACTCTCATATATAATTTATTCAAAAGTAGGAGTATTAGGAAGATTTGCACTGCCTTCAACAATTGGGATATATGAAAAAGAAGGGGAAACCCATGAATCAGAATCAAACAAGACTTTCTTTGTTGCAGATCAGATGAAAAGAACCAGCGAAGAGCA
>CAZXWV010000007.1:9279-11274 GCA_964644735.1 Candidatus Woesearchaeota archaeon | reverse complement strand
ATTAATTAATTTTAATCAAACATTATCTACCATACTATTATGTTAATAAAACCAGGGATTATATTTGCTTTCTCATCTATGTACTGCACTGGAACCTCTTTAACATACACATTAGCTGTTATATTCTTCTGTTCTATTTCAAATATTATATTTCTGTTTCTGTCAAAAAAACTAAACCCAAACTCAGTTCCAGCAAGAACATTAAGCTCTTTTTTCAGCTCTTCATAAGAATTTTTATGTTTGTTTATCGTCTCGTTTATTCTGCTTTCAAAAAGATATTCTTTTGTTCTGGTTAATCCTATGGAGTAATTGGCAGGGTCTGCCGGATTTATTCCTTCTTTGTATATTTTTTGGCATGCATCACTTATTGCAGATTCAGCCGGCTTAAATTCCTCTGAATGATAAATTTTGAAAAAATTACCAGTAGAGTCTATCTGCAAATCAGCTGTTTGAAATTTATGGATTAAGATGTTTTCTGAATCATCTTTAACTATCAAATTCCCGTTAGAAATTGTTTCATTACTTATCTCTTTTATTGTAATGCAATTTTCTGTAATATCTCCATTAACTAATATTGTTGTAGTTGTTAAGTCAGCAGAAAACCTTTCTAATAATTCAACCTCTAAGTAATCTAAGATAGACTGTTTTTCTTTTTCAATTTTTGTAATAGGCTCTATAACAGAATAAAGAAATACAAGGAAAGTTATGAATATCACAAATGAAAGTATAATCCCTACATGCGAGCCTCTTTTATTCATAATATATTATCTTACAGAGAGTTTATATTTTTAATTGATTCTGATTAAAAATCCAGAGAGATTACTAATTTGTAATCAAAATATTTATATACTTCAACATATAATTTATCTTATGGAAAGAGATTTTCCTGACCCATTGAGAGTTTTAGAAGTAACAATAGATATTGACAACTATATTGCTGGCAGAAGCACAACATTAACTAGCGTCAGAGAATTGGTAGAACTTCTAAAAACATATCAACTGAGCGATACAAATAAAATGAATGCTTATCTTTTTGAAAAGTTCTATAATCCGTTATGGAAAGCTATGATAAAAAATTCTGACAAAAATGAAATTAAAAATATACCTGAATTAGCTTTAGAGATGCAGTTATTGACCTCTGAATTAGATAATGTTGATAAAAATTCTAATACTGAAAGATTAAAAACAATAATAAGTCCCTTTTTATCTGATTATACAAGAGAATTAATTGCATTCTCCTCTGAACAGAATCTGCGCAGATATGTTGTATAATCTTCGATTCTGAGATACAATTTATTTCCTATCCAGATTAATTTTCTTGAATATTACTTCTTAGGCATTTTATGTTTAATCAAAGAGTGTTCTAACTTTTTTTCTGCATCTCGAATATTGATGCTTGAATTAAATATATTAAAATGAGGGAAAATATCAAATTTGTTGCCTAGCTCTTCAAGACATTTTTCACTAGTCATCCAGTTCATGCTATCAAAACATGAGATATTAACCGGCTCTGAATAGCTCTTTAAAACAAGGTTGCCATTTTTTATAAAAACTGGAAAATAAGACAAAGCTAATTCTCTTGTACTTTTGTATATTGGGTCCCTCCATTTTAAAGTATATGTTCTTGAATGGCCCATTGCCCCCCATAATCCTTTATACTTAAATGGAGCAATAAAATGATAATTTTCATTAAAACCAACTAACTCCATCATTAAAGGAGGTTTTCCGTTAACTCTCTGGGCGGCAGCTGCAAATAATGCTCCATCCAAACAATGGGCTTTTCTCTTACTATCCGGAAGGCGAATTAATC
This sequence comes from Candidatus Woesearchaeota archaeon, assembly GCA_964644735.1. GTDB lineage: Archaea > Nanobdellota > Nanobdellia > Pacearchaeales > GW2011-AR1 > WAQV01. Next base: position 9,464 of record CAZXWV010000007.1, on the reverse strand, counting down.
TTCTAGGTGATTTACAAACATATTTTCTTTTACAATAATTGTATTTTAAATTATCTAAAAAATCTTGTATCTTCTCCGGGCTATTCAATCTAGTGAATAAATCAATTTCTTGTTTATTAAGATTATTTAACATAGTTTAAGATGATTTAATTTAAGTATTTAAATTTTTTCAAAAGACAAAAAAA
>CAZXWV010000007.1:0-9179 GCA_964644735.1 Candidatus Woesearchaeota archaeon | reverse complement strand
CCTTCTGCAAGTTTGCCGATTGCTAACCCGCTGAATAATCCTTGTATTAAAAGCATATACAAAAATGAGCTGGCAATATCCTGCGGACTTATTGCCCCTCCAACTCCTTCAGCCCCTCCAGGAATCACCCCCCCTCCAACCGGTCCAACAGTAGCAATGCCAGAAACCATTGGAAGTATCTTGAACTGCATAACGAGTATTATAACTATAAAAACAAGAAATATAATATACCCCTGGACAACTAAAGTTGAAATTACTGCTTTTCTTTCTTTTTTCAATTTATCTGACATAGTCACAGCTCCTGCAACTGCCTCAAGTATCTCACCAATATCCCCTCCAGCTTTCTCAGCCTGTCCAATTAATGTCAAAGCCCTTGAGATTGTGTTATTATTTACATCTTTTGCAAATACCTGCAAGGCAAAATTCAATGGAATTCCTAATTCAATTTGATTAGCCAGCTTTTGAACATGCTCACTCAAAGCACCATACGGCTTATCCTTCACATTAATTATGCTTTTGCTTATAGGATTCCCAGCCTTAACACTCTCTACAAGATTTCTTGCAAATTCCAAAAACATCTCTTCTTTTTCATTGGAAACTTTTGTCTCTTGGATTACTGTGAATACAAATGGGGCAGATCCTATAATAATCCCTATACCTATCACTAAAAAGAAAGCTTTAGTCTGAATTAAGAATAAAGATGAAGATATGACTATTAGTGACAAGACAATTCCAAATATGTGTATTTTTTTAAGTTCCATTTTATCCTGCTGGCTGTTTTAAGTGCAAAAATGTAAGGAATATAGCATTAACAACTGAGATTCCAAGCACCATAACAAGAGTTATCATTGAAGTGCTGAGAGATATTCCAAGGCCGCTTATCTTCATCATCATCAGTAAAAGCATCAGAATCATCGGGGCGGCAATCACAACGCTTATGTAAATATCCATGAATGTTTCAGTAGACCGTGTATATTTTTCTCTTTCAAGCTTATAGTCAAAAAGCAGGCTTTGGGATCTTTTCTCAAAGAAACTAGGAAGATTCCCACCTGAATTTATCGTTGTTGCCAAACCATTAAATAAGTCTGTAAGCTTTTTGCTTGAGCTGTTAGTTGCACTATTTCTTAATGCAGTAACTAAATCATATCCTAAAATATTTATTTCATTTATCAATTTTGTAAATTCTTTTTCAAGGTAGGGGTACTCTTTTGTGGAGATGATAATGGTGAATATTTTGCTTGGGTCAATCATTGAACCTGAAATAGCAGACATGTGTATTGTTGCAAAAGGCAGTTCCTGGTCAATCCTATATTCTCTTGATTTTCTTTCCATTGAAGGATAAAAGTATACAGACAAAAAAGTCCCAATCGGAACTACAAACAAAATCCAAAACACCTTCATAAATCTAGTTATTATATTTTCGGTTATAGGGGTGATAATTGGGAGCTCCGGACCAATATTAAAAAATAAGAAAAAAATAAATACAAATAGGGAAGCAAAAATCGATAAAAGAGATGTAAACAGTATGACAGCAATATAACTTTGCGGGATAAATTGCATATTAGCTTTAACTAAATCATTCTCCAGCGTCTTGAATATTTCTTTATTCTCTAAAGATTTGGCAGTTTTTGAAAAAATCTTATTGGCAATCTTTATATACTTGCTTGGTTTTTTTATTTTTTTCTCGACAACTTCTTTCTCTTTTTTTTTCAGCCTTTTTAGAATCTCTTTCTCAAGGCCGGTAATCATGATTTTTTCTTTTCTGATTTCTTTTTTCTCCTCAGATTTTTTAGGATTTTCAATTTTAATGGATATTTTTTTCTCTTGCTCTTGCGGTTTCTCTAAAATTTTTTTCAAAGGTTCTTGGGAAGGCAGCTCATTTCTGACAGACATTTTTTCTAATATGCTTAAAATACTGCCGTTTACCTTGTTAAAATTATTTTTCAAAGAATTTATCTGTGAAAAAACCATATCTTTTTCTTCTTTATCTTCTGTATTTTCAAGATTGGAAAATAATGGCTTTAATTCCTTCAAGATTAACTTCTCTTTTAAAATCAAATTTTTCAGCTCTGTTAAGATATTTTTATTATCTCCTAATTGGTAATTCATTTTATCCCCTCAGAAATTTTCCCCTGCAAGTCAAGCATTAGTCTCTTTGCCTTGTTGAAGTTCTCGCTGTTTTTTTTATTGTAAGCATCTTCTAATTTTCTAGATGCCTCTTCAAGAGAATTGACCAGCTGTTCCAGAAATGGAATATCCTCTTTTTTAAGAATCTCTCCTCCTTTTGCCATGTCTGAAAGAGTGAATCTTTATTATTAAATATTGTGCTTACTGCACTCCGAATTTTTTCAGGATTTCCTGCGGTTTCTTGTAATATTCATTGATTATATTCTGCACTTCTTCAAACCCAAAAATTTTATTCTGGTAGAGTTTATACATCAAATGAACTCTTCTTCTGAATTCCAGCTCAAGCTCATCTTTTTTAATCCCGTGCCTTTGCGATATTTTTTCAAATATTTTGCTGTTCTTTTTAAAATAAAACTGGTCATCAGCAGGATTCCATATAAATGGGGTGTTGGTTACCGCGACTCCGTCAGAAGTGACATTCACAATTTCTACAATCTCTCTGAGCTTTCTTGTCTCTTGATTATTAACAACAGCATGAGTCATGATGCAGACACAGTCAAGAACATTCAACAGTGTAGGAGATAGTTCAATTGGAGGGGTCTCTAACCTTTTTATAACAGTATCCACAGAGTCTGCATGCATAGTGCTTATAGACGGGTGTCCTGATGCCATACCCTGAAACAATACATATGCTTCTTTACCTCTGACTTCTCCGACAATTACATAATCAGGATTTTGTCTAAAAGAACTTTTTAATAAAACGAATAAATCAATTTCGTTGCCCTTTCCAACATTAGTCGCACTTCTCACAACACTAGGCAGCCAGTTTTCCCTTGGGAGATTTATTTCTCTGGTATCTTCAATGCTTACAACTCTTGATTCAGGAGGGATGAAAAAAGCAAAAGCATTCAGCAATGTAGTCTTGCCAGAAGATGTTCCTCCGGCAATAAGAATATTCATTCCATACTCAACCATCAGCCAGAGATATGCCAACATTTCAGGGCTTAATGTATGGAAGCTAATTAATTGAGGGGGAGTCCACGGACTTTTTGTGAACTTTCTTATTGTGAATGTTGGACCTCTGCTTGTAATATCTTTTGTGTAGGTTGCATTTACTCTGCTTCCGTCAGGCAGACTTCCGTCTAAAATTGGGTTGGCATAAGAAATATACTTTCCGCATCTCTGGGCAAGCTTTTCAACAAAACTAGCAAGTTTCTCCATATCCTTGAATATTACATTTGTTTTAAGATTACTGTATATTCTATGAACAATATAAACCGGGCCATTAGCACCATTGCACTCAATATCTTCTACAAAATAATCCCTCAGCAACGGCTCTGCCTCATTAAAGCCTATAAAATCCCTGGCAAGATAATAAAATATTTTTCTATAGCTGTCATAAGAGATGTTCATTCCTAGTTCAGTTGCCAGAAGCTTAAACATTCTGTCAATATAATCTAACAAATCTTCTGTGCTCCTTTCAACAACCCCTTCAAAATTAATCATATCTTTCATGGCAGAAATCAGCTCCTCTTTGTATGCTATTTCTTGCTCATTAAGCATAGGCTCTTCAACATCATATACTACCTCAGATATCTCCGGGTTCCAATAAATATGTATAAAAGCAAATGGTGCAATTATGCTATATCGTACATTAATTTTTGTCTTGTCTGCAGTTCTTTTTAATGGAGGGACCTGCGGATTAAAATCTACTGCAACCCTTTGGTAATTTTGTATGTTTATTTTTATACTCTTCTCCATCTTGTTAAATCACCTCTATGTCTATTCTTATTCTATCTGATTTATATGAACATACATTTGTACCATTAGTTATCTCTCCAGTACAAGTTTTTGAATACCCTGGTTTATCAGGGCAGTTGCACGGATTATTTTCAGTCCATATTCCTTCTTCAATCTTATCAATCCCCTTATTCAAAATTGATAATTTGTATGGTGTTGCAGCTTTTGTTATTGTTTTAATTTCATCTTTTTCATTGTATGTAATGTTATACTCACTATAATTGCTTGTTAAAGTCACTATGCTAAATTTCCCTTTTTTTTCAGTATGTGCAATGATGCTCCCAACAATTACATCCTCTCCAGGCTGGCTGTATGTATGCCTGCTTTCCATCTCAAAAATAATTTTGTCATTTACTCCATCAACATTTAGCCCCCCTTTTTTTATGCTTAATTCAATAATTCTCTGATTCCCAGAAACTTTTTTTACTGATAGAATAATGCTGTTCATGTCATCAAGCATGCCTATTGTTTGGTCAATAATTGCTTTGTCCTGAATTTCTTCTATTTTTGGTTTTGCAACTGAAAGAACTGCTCCAATCATAGCAAAAGCGATAAGAGTATAGATTACTGTCTCAATCCATACCTGCCCCCTCATTTTCATAGATAATTAAACAAGATTTGATTTAAATAGTTACTGTTTGTTTTTATGAAAGATTAATATTTTTTTAAGAAGCAAGCTCGCTGCAGCTGTCAATTTCTGACAATGTATCAGAAACCTCGCACTGATTTCCGTCTATTATCGGAGCAATTTTTATTATCCCTGGCTTTCCAATTTCACTTGCATCAAAAATATAGCTCAATCCTGCATTTTTTCCAGGAAGCTTCACCTCTCCTCCAGAAGAGAGTCTAATGTAGTTTTCTGCCACGGGTTCAGTTGATGAAAGCTTAAAGCTTTTTGACTGCTCACGTCCTGATATTGAAACAAGGAGCTCGTCAACATCTATATCTCCGACATTTATTGAGAATTTGAGCTCGCTAGAACTTGAGTTATAACAAGTATAGAAATTATTAATTTTTATTTTGTCAAAAACCCCAAAACATGCTTTAGAGCTTCCAAGCTCTTCTTTAACTAACTTATTTATTACATTCCATACAATTACAGTAGTCGCCATAACTAAACCAATCATTATAATGGCAGTAATCACGCCAGAAATAGCTTTTTTGGAATTAAATAATGATTTCATATCCATAACGGTTTTCATCACATGCAAAAGTCCTGTCCCCGCCTTTTTCTGTTTTGCCTATGAGAACTGGAGATAATATTACCTGGTTTGCCCCCACAAAATCAACGCTTTCAGAGAAAATTCCTCCCTGATTTAATCCATTGTCTGGCCATCCATAATCAATTAAATTTTTTGTTTCATAATCTCCGTCTCCTGAAATTTTAGCTTTCATCTGGAATATTGGGACATTTCCGTCGTTTGAAACTGCCAGAACCCCTTCAGGAGAATAACTCGCAGCAAATTTGACATCGTCGCATACAAGCTCTACATTTTTTTCAAACTTTATTATTGCCTCTTGGGTCATCCCTCTAAACCACATAAAGATAGTAGCTGCAAGAACAATCACTATCCCAATTAACAGAACAGTTGCGATAACTGGCGATACCCCTTTTTTATTCATCTTATTACAAGTATATTTTTCTTTTTAAACTTTTTTGTATTTAACTTTGTTTATATAACTGAACAGCCAGCAACAATTTCTTTAATCTTTGCATTGCTGCAGCTGACAAGCCTTCTTCTGTTGTCTTCTATCTGGAATCTTATTGGGATAATTTCAATTGAATAAACCTGGGTAATCGCGCTTCCACTAAAATTAAACAGATATGTTGAAGATTCGCTCGGTTTCATCTCTGTCATAAAAAGAACGCTTCCCCCTCTTCCTTCACCTTCTTTACTATACCCAGATAAATCTGTAGCAATATTTATGTTTGTTTCTCCGCGTATAAAATAACCTCCAATGTTAAATCTTCCGTTATTTTTCAAATCTATATTAAATACTAAATTACCACCAATATCTTCACACCTGACATCACTGATAAAAACCGATACTCCTTCTGGACATTCCAATGCCTCTTTTGGAACATAAGATTTCATCCACTGGTAAACAACAGCCCCCATCACTATTGCAGCAGAGATAAGCAGGACATATCCAATCATTATGCTCACCCCTTTTTTGCTTTTTTTGATTATTATTTTATTCAATTTCATTTTAACCTGTCGCAATATACTTTTCTCCCCCAATTTCCTGGGAGATTACAAAATAAAAATTCTCGCCTTGTTTTAATTCAAATTCATATTCATTGCCTTCAATTGTGACGATAATTTTATTTCCTTTGGGATTAAACTCCTCTGTTATATACCCTTTTTCACTTATAATCAAAACTGAAGGACCTGATGTAGAGCCGTAGTCAACAGAAATTGTTCCTGCAATCAATTCACTATACCCAGCAATAGTTATTTTATCTTTATTTCCAAACACATAATAAACATTCTTGCCCTCCCCTGCATAATCTGTATACATAGCATTAAAATCAACTAGAAGGTTTTTCATCCCTGATTCATCATACTGATTGTATGTCCCAAAGTCCAGAACCTCCCCGCTTTCAATGCCTAACTCGTCCCCTATATCATAAATTTTCACATCCTCTTTCTTTTTTGAATAATTTGAGATGCCGGCAAATCCTAAAATCACTCCAATAATTACAATTGCAGCAAGCAAATAAAACTGACCTTTTTTACCTCTCATATTCATTAAACTAAAAAGAAGTTTATTAATTTAATGTTTTGAAACTTTTAGTTTAAACGATGGCGGACCTTCCACTTAGAAATTTCCTCATTGAGTTCTTTTGTTACCATTTTTTAAAAAGTAGACTCGGAAGTTTGCTCAAGGATTGCCAAAAAGCTTCCTTTATTCTTCCTCGGCTCTGTGACCCGCTAAGCATCTTAACAAATGTTTAGGGCTGCTCCGATCAAGGCCTGACCCATTTCGCATGTGCAAGATCAAAGCGGACAAAGCGTCAACGTCCGAACAAAGACTTTTTAACGCACCAATCACGCCCCTCCTTGCAGTCTGCCATAAAGCCCATTTGCAAGCAGCGGAGGGCTAACCCGCCAACCTAGTCTACAAGAAAATATAAAATTCAAACTTTTTAAGAGTTGTGTTTTAATGATATATTGCCATAATCTTATTCAGAAAAAATTAACATATATAACATTGTCTTTATTCCCTACTGAGTTTAATCCGGCTGTCCGCTGCGACGAACTGGGGAATCCTAAAGAATTTTCGAAATTCTTTTTATTTGTTAGATATTGAGGGATTTTAACATCATTTTCTTTTATTATGGACTCTATTATTTTTCTCTCACGAAATCTGCAAAAGTCTATAACTCCGTCATCATCTCTTATGTTTCTGTCAAGTTTATGGTATATCCTTTTTAATTCCCAGGCATTTCTTCTTCCTTGTGAATATTCTTCAGGGTTTTGAATATATTTCTCAACATGATTATTTACTATCTCTAAAAGAGCTATTTTATTGAGAAGTGAAATTTCTGGCTCTTCCATTGTTTTTATCCTTCCTTTAATAATCCTGATTAGCTTGCTGAATGATTCATCTTTAAGATAGTTTATATTCAGTTTTGCCATTTTTTTAATTCCAAGAACTAGTTTAAAAAAATTGTGGTGATAGATTTTCTTAATAATTTTCCCATAAAACTAATTTTCCTTGATTATCTCTCAAAAATAAACTATCTCCTGTTTTTGTCCAGACATATTCTTCGCCTGTCCAGTATAAAACAGAACCAGTATTTTCCCCTTCACCAACTTTTAAAGTTAAATCTTTTCTCTCTCTTAAGGTAAAATCCTGGAAAACAAAATTCTTCCTTCCTTCATCTTTAACTTTCCATCCATTCAAATAACAATCAAATGAACATTCATTCGTGAATATCACTTCCTGATGTTTATAATCAAATTTTTCTATTTTAATGCAGTTAGCACATTTATTTGCTGATTTTTCACATAAATTTTTGTTGTCTTTTATGCATTCTTCCCATGCATTTTTAAACTTATTATAGTAAATATCTTTTCCAGAAGGAAAATAGGAATTGGCAAATCCATTTCTAACCAACTCTAAATTTACATTTTTGTTGTCTATGTGCAGATATGCAAGCCTTCTGTTGTATCTGTCATATTTCTCTTTTCCAGATTCAATTCTTACTGTTTTATTCAATACTAACTCTTCTAAAAATATTTTTGCTTCAGAATAATACAATTCTTTTCTTTCAGGGGAATTAATTCCAAGCAGTCTTACACTTGTGCCATTAATCACAACAGTATCTCCGTCAATAACTCTTTCGGCAACTCCATACTCATTGGTTGATAAAGACTCCCCAAGAACCTTGTCAAGAAAAGGGTAATTTACCGCAAACAGCAATGTAGACAATATTGCTAGACTAACAGCATACTTTCTTTTCTCATTCATTTAATATCTTGCAAAGAGAAGTTTATAAAAATTCAGTTATAGTAAAAGATGCTTATATTTTCCCAATTGCATCTTTACTATCAAGGGAAAGGCATACAATTTTGAGGATTATTTATCTCTTTCATTATAGTTAATTATTATCTTGTCTAAAATTAATATATGCGGGAGAAAGCCCAGAAAATCAAAGATTTTCTGGGACCTCGGTTCTCTGGTTAAATCGAACCTGCGGTGATTCAAACCTTACAGGTTCGAACTTCAAATATATAATCTATATAGAATAATATATGCGGGAGAAAGGGTTCGAACCTTCGCAGGCACTAAGCCACAGGATCTTAAGTCCTGCCCGTTTGACCACTCCGGCACTCCCGCATTGTAGGAGGGGAAAATTCTATTGCCCATGATTTGAGCAAGGACTTGAGTTCTCCGGCACTCCTCGTAAATTTTTGAATTGACTTCAACTTATAAAACTTGCTAATGAATAAGCTGTAAAGTTAGCGTCAGGTAAATGGAATATTTTTGATTTAACATATAGCATTTGGGCAAAGAAAAAGAACAATTAATTTTTTTGAGATAAATAAGTCCCGTTAAGTTAACAATGAATTTACCCGGAAAGTTTTATAAACCAATTTTACAAATTTATTATTATTATTCTCTATTAAGGGAAGTTGCTCAAGATTTCCATTTAAAGAAATCTTGAAGAAACCGTAGGCGTATTATTATGGCAGACGATAAAGCTCAGAAGATTCAAAAATTAATGAAACAGCAGGACAAGA
>CAZXWV010000006.1:0-11560 GCA_964644735.1 Candidatus Woesearchaeota archaeon | reverse complement strand
TATTAGTATTGCCCCAACTAGTGCTATTAGTACTAGTGAAGCCAGAAAACTCCATAAGACTAAGCTTCCGAAAAATATCTTATTGCCATCAAGGTCAGATAATGGAAGCATATTAAAAAAAGCAAAATAGACATTTAGTTTTGCAAATGCTGTAAACCCTATAAGATACCCAATTACTGCAAAAATTAGGTTTGCCATAATCCCTGCTGCTGCAATTAACCCTAAATGATATTCTGTCATTTCAGAAAAAGTATAAAGCCCATATCTTTTTGCCGCCCTGTAAACTTTTGTTTTAACATCAAAAACTAGCGGAGCCATCCAGGTTGTGTACCCAACTGAGAATACTGTAAGAATAATTGGGAAAAACGCTCCTGCTGGAAACGGTCTTTTAAAATACCTATGTGGTTTAAATCCATATCTTTGAATTTCCCATATCTTTGTTTCTACTTCTGAATCAAGATAAAACCCTGCTACTTTTTTTGCTGTTACATTTATCATGATAATAAGAAATATTGTGATTAATGTGTAGAAAAAAATATCTAAAGTTCTCATTAAGCTGACTGTAAACCCAAGTATGAGAGTTACCACCAAGATGGAAATAATTTCATCTTTAGTTAGCATATTTATTAAGTGGATATTTTTTTTATAAATTTTGTTATATTTGATAGTATATTAAAATATCTTTTTAATAATGGAAAAGTATTTAAATGAATTTCATATCTTTTGATTATAATACATAAGGGAGTTTAATAAATGAGAGTTAAAAAAATATCAGAAGTTATAGGAACAAAAGTTTATACTGACGCTGGAGATTATTTTGGGCAGATAGAAGAAGCTAATCTTCAGGAAAATAAAATTGACGGGTGGAGAATAAGGGTTGCTGGAGGCATGATTCCTTTAATCAGTGGTGCAAGAGGAGTAATAATCCCTCATAGATTTGTAAAAGCTATAAGTGATATTTTCGTAATAAGTAAATCTGCTCTACCAAGTCAAGATTCAGATATTGAAGAAGTTCATGAAGACTTGAGTTAAGCAAATGGCTGCTGAAACTATTCTACAACACTGGATTTTTACTAACTTTGTTTACCCATTTTTGTTGATGTTTTTAATAATTTATGCAATTCTTGAAAAAACTAAACTTCTTGGAGAGGATAAACATCAGATTAATGCTTTAGTTTCTTTTGTAATTGGCTTGATTTTTGTAGGAGCTGTTTTTCCAAAAATTGTTGTTAGCAATTTAATTTTGTTCTTGACAGTTGCCCTTATTGTGATGTTTGTTGTCTTGTTATTATGGGGTTTTGCAACTGGAGGAGAAGCAAAAATTGGTGGAAGTAAGATGGCAAAATGGGTGGCAGGAATTTTAATAGGCATTTCTTCAGTAATTGCTGTTCTTTGGGCAACAGGAATTGAAGATAAAGTTATAGATTTATTATTTGGGCAGCAGTGGAGTTCAACTTTCTGGACAAATGTATTATTTATTGCTGCAGTTGTAGGTGCTTTGGCTTTAGTTATAAGTAAATCCAAATAATTAAATTTTTTTAGAAACATATTTAAACATATTTTCATAATTAAGTATAATGATAGATGGTTTAATCTCATTAGTTTCATACGGGTTTTATGGAGGAGGGGTTATCGGAGAGATGTTTGCCCAATGGGAACAGTTTGGTTTTTTTAGTTATCTATTGCCGTTCTTGTTATTATTCGCACTAATTTTTGGAATTCTCAATCAAATAAAGCTTTTCCAGGATAATAAATCTATCAATGCTATAATTGCCCTTTCTGTCGGATTAATGGCCTTGCAGTTTGATTTTGTCCCTGTATTTTTTTCTGAGATATTTCCTAGATTAGGAGTAGGATTAGCAATTTTATTAGTTTTATTGATCTTAGGAGGAATGTTTGTAGACCCAAGTAAAGGAGGAATAATGTATACTTTGCTCGGAATAGGGGTTGTCATTGCCATTATTGTTCTTGTCAATACTGCTGGCGCAATTGGATGGTATTCTGGATATTGGTGGTATCAAAACTGGCAGTTTGTAGCAGGAGTTGTTTTTATCCTTATAGTTATATCTATTATAGTAGGAGCATCAAGCTCTAAATCAAGCACAAAATATGCTCCTTTTTGGCCTTATGGACATCCAAATCCATAAAATTTATTTTTTTATTTTTCTTTAAAACTCTTTTTTTGAGAACCAGTTTGTTTAGGAGCTTGTTTCTTTTCACCCATTTCTGCAAGAGGATTTACTATTTTTTCAAAAGAATCCCGCACCATTGCAATCTCTTTTTTTGTTGATTCTAAATCTTTTCCATAAGAACCGACTTTCTCAAGAATTGCAATCTGTAATTTGTCAATTGTTGTTTCTATTCTTTTAAGCCTCTCTGAAATGTTTTCTATTTTTGAATGGCTGAGAGTCTTGAATTCAATTAAATCTGCTAATGATTTTTCAATTTTTTTTATCTTTTCAGAAAAAACCTGCTCTGATATTTCAATCATAGTGCTTGTATCAGCTCCTCCAGCAGGAGCATAACCTGCTTCTTGATAAACTTCCTGTCCTGGCTGCGTCATGTATTCTGTTTGAGGGGCTTGTGCTGGCTGAGGGGCATAGGCATATTCTTCCTCAGAAGCTTCCTGTGTTTGCGGAACATACCCTCCTCCAGAAATAGGAGGCTCATCCATAATTGATGTCTGCATCCCATACATAGCTCCAGTATTTGTTACAGCACTCTTTATTTCTGCCTGGCTGAAAGCATCATTTATTTCTCTAGGAGATACTCCCTGCTGCTGCAAACGGGCGGCAATTTCCTGATCAGGCATTCCTCTACCCCTCATTTGTGTTATCTGCTCTAAAATTCCCATTTTAATTTATTTTTAATTTTTCCAAATCTTTTTTTCTTACAAATTCTAATGGCTGAAACATTTTTGCCTGTTTTGTTAAAATTTCTAAATCTTCTTTTCTGGCAAATTTTGAGAATTCACCCGAAGCTGTTTCTAAAAAAGATTTCATTCTTTCTAAAACCTGTTTTATGTCTTCAATATTCTTTTTTATCTCCAAAATTTTATCATTAGTTTCCTCTTTAAATTCTATAAGATTCTGTCCTATAAGAAGCAGCCTATCTTTAAGGATTTTCTGCTTTTCTTCCAAATCTCTTACTTTTACATTCACCTCTCCAAAAATCTGCCCAGAATAATCTCCTTGTTGCTCTGCCATTTGTATTTTGATGATAATATGGTTTAAATTTGTTGTGTTTTGTGCGAGAATAAAACTCTTTTTTAGCTCTTTTTAGATAATTTTCCTGCTTCATCTTCATACAGGAATTCTAGCAATTGCATTTGGCAATTACCACGGCCTAAAAGCACTGGTTTACAAGAATTTCTGTAGCTAATTAAAATTTAGAGAGTTTAGGGTAAACATACAAAATATTTTAAACTCTTCTTGCTTTTTTTCCCTATGCAGTTTGATGAGAGAGCAACTTTATATTCTTATGAAGTGCAGAGAGAAGGAGGGGAGGATATCCTTTATGTCAATTACTTAGGAGCACCTTATGTTCCATCTCTTGAAGATTCTTCAGAAGTAATGGAGAAAACTATAGATTCTCTTATAGAAAACCCAAATGTTTCAAGAGTTGTGTTTGTCCAGCAAAAAAATTATAATTATGATTTTAAAGAAACTTCATATCTTCTTGAAATTGCCCATCTTTATGTTTATTTTATCAAACAGGAAAAAATTCTCTCAAGAGAAAAGCTTATTACTTTAAATGAACAATTTTTTCCAAAGAGATATAATGATATCTTTTCCTTCTTATTTTTGCTGAAAAAAGATCCAATTGCAGCATATTTTGAATTAAAAAGAATTATAATTGAAGCAAGAATTTTTTTGAACAAGATTGAGCCACAATTCAAAATAGATCAAGGAAATTATATTAGCTTTGTAGAAAAAATTTTAACAATTTTTGAAAAAGCAAAATTAATTCAGGATTCAGCTCCATACCTTAAATCATACAGAAAAGGGGAGAGAGAGATTTACACCAATCTTTTTAATCCAGATGTAATCCCAAATTTTACTTTTACAAGATTAGTCTCAGATTTGCCTGGAGATGCAGAGATTATTGACCAGTATAAAATTTCCCAGGAAAGTTATGACGAATCTGTTGTAACTATATTAAAAAAGAAAAATGAATCAAAATTTTTGTATCATCTAGTCCCTCCAGAACATGTTCTTAGCGAAGACCATAGCATGCTTTTAAATTTAGCAAGAAGTGTTTTAATTGAGCATCAGCCAAAAGCAGAAGAATTCACAGATACTGAAAGAACAAGACAGGTTTTTTTTAACATTTCTAAAGATTTAATACAGGATTTAGCGCAAACAAAAGGGATTTCTCTTAATTACTCTGAGTTGAATAAGCTGGCAACTATTTTAGTTAGGCATACAATCGGCTTTGGGCTTATTGAAGTGTTATTGCAGGACGAAAAACTTCAGGATATTGTTTTAAATGCTCCCATACCTTTAGTTAATATTTTTGTAAGGCATGGGGATTATGGGGCATGTGCTACAAATATTCTTCCAAGCCAGGAGGATGTCAATTCATGGGCTGCTAAATTCAGAATGACTTCTGGAAGACCGTTGGATGAAGCAAATCCTATTCTTGACACTCAACTGTCTATTGGCAATTTAAGAGCAAGAATTGCTATTATTCAGAGGCCATTATCTCCTGATGGATTAGCTTATGCAGTAAGAAGACACAGGGAAAAGCCATGGACCCTGCCTCTTTTTGTGAAACAAAAAATGTTAAATCCTTTGGCAGCAGGCCTTCTTAGTTTTTTAATTGATGGCTCTAGAACTCTTCTTGTTGCTGGAACAAGAAGCTCTGGTAAGACTTCTTTACTTGGGAGCTTAATGCTTGAGATTAATCCCAAGGATAGAATTATTGTAGTAGAAGATACTCTTGAACTTCCAGTAGAGTCCATGAGAAATTTGAATTATGACATTTTAAGGATGAAAGTAAGATCAGCATTACTAAAAACAACAACAGAGGTTTCAGCAGAAGAGGGAATAAGAACAAGCCTTAGATTGGGAGACAGCTGCCTGATAATCGGTGAAGTCAGAAGTGAAGAGGCTAAAGCATTATATGAAGCGATGAGAGTCGGAGCTTTGGCAAATGTTGTTGCAGGAACAATCCACGGCGCAAGCCCGTACGGAGTGTATGACAGAGTTGTAAATGATTTGGGGGTTCCTCCAACAAGTTTTAAGGCAACAGATATAATTGCAGTCAATAATCCGATAAAATCTCCCGACGGCTTACATTCATGGAGAAGGACTCTGCAGATTACAGAGATTAGAAAACACTGGAGAAAAGACCCAATGGAAGAGCAGGGATTTGTGGATTTGATGAAATATAATGTTGAAAAAGATGAGATTGAGCCAACTGACGATTTAATTAATGGAGATAGTGAGATAATAAAAGATATTGCTGGAAATGTAAAAGGATGGGCTGGAAACTGGGACGCTGTTTATGATAATATCTTATTAAGGGCAAATATGAAAAAAGAAATTGTTGATGTTTCAGTTAGAACAGGAAATAAAGAAATCCTGGAAGGGGAGTTTAATGTACTTGCTAATGATGCTTTCCATAAAATTTCTGAACAAATAATAAATGAAATTGGATTGCCGTTAAATGAGCGTGTATTTCCGGTATGGCAAAAATGGTTGAATGAAGAGGTCAAGAAAAAGAAAATTTGAACTGGCATTCTCCAAACATTTATTAATTAATTTTTATTCTTAAAAATGCCTAAAAGAGGAAAAAATGCCTGGAAATTCTGATGTAAAAGATATTTTAAGAAAGTATGGAAGCAAGATAGAAGGGCAGATTCAGTCTATAGATACTGGAAAGAGTGGATACAGCAGAGAGTATATTAGGTTTAAGGAGGAGATGGTTCCACACCTTTCAAGATATGAAAAGTGGTGCAAAAGTTTGGGAAGTGTAATAAAAATAAACATCTCTCCAAAAGATGAGGCAAGAATTAAAAGAGATCTTGAAATTGCGCATCTTGATGTTGAGCCGTGGCAATCGCTAACTCTTGGGGTGATGGCCCTTCTGAGCGTGTTTTTTCTTGGGCTTATAATTTCTGTAGCAATACTTCTTATTAAAGGAGGTTTTCCACTTCTATTCTTTTTTCTTACAATGATATTGTCTGTATTCTTGTTTTATTATGTGAATGGATATCCTTCAAGGATTGCAAATAAATGGAGATTAAAGGCAAGCAGCCAGATGGTTCCTGCTATTTTGTATGTAGTTATTTATATGAGGCATACCCCTAATCTGGAAAAAGCAGTTGAATTTGCTTCACAGCATTTACAGTTCCCACTTGCATTAGATTTCAAAAAAGTGTTTTACAATGTTGAGGTTGGAAAGTTCTCAACAATAAAAGAAAGTTTGGATAATTACCTAGAAACATGGAGAGATTATTCTACTGAATTTATAGAATCTTTCCATCTAATTGAGAGCAGCTTATTTGAGCCTGATACTGCAAGAAGAGTTTCCATACTTGAAAAGGCCCTGCAGGTTGTTCTTGATGGAGTTTATGATAAAATGCTTAAATTCACTCATAATGTTAAAAGTCCGCTGACTAATGTTTACATGCTTGGAGTTGTCCTGCCTACTTTAGGGCTCGCACTCCTGCCTTTGGCATCTGCAATGATTGCAGGAATGATTAATTGGATGCATGTGTTTATTTTATTTAACATGATAATTCCTTTTTTTGTATTTTATCTTACAGACAAAGTTCTAATGCTTAGGCCAGGGGGGTATGGCGAGACAACCCTGCTTGAAAGAAATCCTCTTTATTCAAAATATAAAAGCAATGCTCCGTACTTTAAGGCTTTTTTAATTTGCCTGCCTTTTTTTATAATCGGACTTTTGCCATTAATTTTCCAGTATACCCCTATTCCAGAGTTGATTGGAATAAGAGAAGATTATACTTTCTCTGAATTGGGCTTGGGTGTTCTTGGAGATGAGAAGATTTTTGATTTTAAACAGACAGGAGAAGGAAGTGTTGGACCTTTTGGTATTGGAGCAGTGCTTATGGGTATGATGATTCCTCTTGGGCTTGCCTTATTTTTTTCAATGTCATTCAAAAATAAAACTAAAGATATTATTATTGAGAGGGAGAAAACAAAAGAGCTTGAAAGGGAGTTTAATAACTCTTTATTTCAGTTAGGGAACAGGGTAGGGAATGGAGTCCCTCCTGAACTTGCGTTCGGAAAAGTTGCTGAATCGTCAAAAGGATTAATCACAGAAGATTTTTTCAGAAAAGTTAATTACAATGTTGCTAATCTTGGAATGAGTGTTGAAAAAGCAATATTTGACCAAAGAAGAGGGGCAATTAATTATTTTCCATCAGACCTTATTGCAACAAGCATGAGAGTTCTTATTGAATCCTCAAAAAAAGGATTAAAAATTGCAGCTATCAGTCTTATGAGCATTTCAGAGTATGTTAAAAATATTCAGAAGATTACAGTAAGATTAAATGATATGCTTGCAGAAATTGTTTCAGATATGAAAAGCAATATGGTCTTTCTCGCCCCTTTGCTGTCTGGAATTGTTGTATCTCTTGCAGTAATGATTACTTCTATCTTGAACAAGCTTGATTTAGCTCAGTTAGGAGGAGAAACTGCAGGCATTGCAAATATTCAGGGCATTATGGATATGTTCAATGTGGCAACCATGATTCCTCCGTATTATCTTCAAATATCAATAGGGATTTACCTTATTCAGGTTATTTTTATTTTGACTTCAACTTTGGTTACAATAGATTCTGGAGAAGATAAACTTGAAAAAACAAACAAGACAGGAATTAATCTTGGAAGAGGGGTCTTGCTTTATTTCATAACAGCTCTTTTAGCAACCCTTGCGTTATTTGGGCTTACATCAGTTGTATTAAGAGGAATGATGTGATAAATTAGTTTGATTTTAATTTTCATTTAGCAATCGTTCCTTATACTTCTTTAACTCTTCTTTATCGGCACCTTTCATTTCAGTTCTTGTTCTTTTTTGATAGTTTTCAATAATTCTAATATATTCAATTTTTTGCTTTTCTGTAAGATTTATATACATAGGGTTTGAACTCAATGCTGAATCTATTAGAAACCCTTCAGCAAACATAGATATTGTTTTTTCTCCAATAAATTTTGGGTCAGCAATCCAATTATTATTTTGAAGGGGATAATTCTGCAAGTCCTCTTTAGACGCAAACTCTATAACATACAGACTTCCTTTAAAACTCCTTCCATAACCTCCTAAAGGTTGGAGCCAATAATCCGCAATCCAAAATTTAGTTATATTTTCTCCATATTTGCTTAATGCATCTTCATCTATAATTAAAGGGGTACCACTTAATTTTAAATGCTTTAGTTCCCTTCCCTGAAAGAAATAATCTTCAAAATCTAATTTATTAAAAGATATTTCAGGAATTGATTCTTTTATTTTTTCAACATACCCTTTTTCATTCTCAACAACTTTTTTTTCTAAACTTTTTGTTCCCCCTTTCCTTCTTATCGGCTCTATATACTTTTTTTCTTCCTCTGATTTCATATTCTCATTTAATTTAAAGCTAACAAACATATCCTTTGTTTCTCCACGCTTATTTGGGAAAGAGTTGTTTGCACTTTCTGTTGGATCCCCTAAATAGACATTTGCTATAAGATAAATTGGAACCTCTTTTTTTTGAATATTACTCACATCAAAAAAAACTTTATATTCTCTTGCAGTTTCTGTATTCCCTATAAGTTTTTCCGGAATATGGGGGGAGATTCTTGTGAGCATGTAATCTTTCCCTGTTTTCTTATTTAACTCTCTCCGATATTCTTCCCTATTTTTATCAGAATATTCGATGAGCTTTTCCAAGATTTCTTCAGTAAATGGGATTTTGAAAATAGTGTTCTCCATTATTTTTTCAGCGCCTCCCATTATTTTTTGAGCTCCTTCATGCTCTTCAAAAGGTTTTAAACTCTCCCATTGGTATGTTGGAATTAAAAAAGCTGTTTGCTCTGATGTAAAACTAATTTCTTTCGGATGTAAGACAAAGATTCTTGTTGCCTCGCTATTCAATCTTGTATGTCTTTTGTGCAAGGGCATTTTTTCTCTTGTACTTCCTTCCCAATCTTCCCGTTTATAATCCTGAGTATAATTTCCAATGTACAAAATATTTTTCTCTCTGTCTAAATCAACAGTTATTGCAACTTCCTCTAAACTCTTTTTCCCAGAATCATCAATCATAGCTATTTCTTGCGTTTTAGTTTCTATTGTTATTGCAGAAGAAGGCCTATTGAATTGCTCACTAAACTCATTTTTTTTTATTACAGTGTATGTTGTAACTCCGGCAATAAGCGTAGCTCCAATCACAGCTGCCTTCAGGCCTCCAACTTTGTCTGCTAAATTAGAAAGCTTCTCAATAGACTTGTTGAATAATTTATCTTTTAAACTCATAAATTGTCGCCCTCTAGTTTTTTACCTCAATTTCCTAACTTCTTCTGGAGGTATCTCAACCCAATCAGGATCATAATTATTTTTGATATATTTAATCTGCTTTTCTTCAACAAAAGATTTGGGAAGAAAAATTTTATAATCTAATGGACTCCATTTTTTATTACCTTGAAGAGAGTTAATACTATAATCTATATCACATACCCATCTACCATCTTCTTTAATAAAAAATGCAAAAAATGTTCCTCCACCACCACCACCATCTTTAATTTTGAATTTATGGTGATCCATTTTTCCAATTCTTTTCCCATCAACATATCTAAACGGTTTTAATGTAAATTTCCTATCATAATATCTTTCTATATCATCATCAATACTTGAAACTAAAAGATTTAAATTACTTTTACTTGTCCCGGAATAAATGCCTTTTTTTAATTTATCTGATTTTCTAAGATACATAGAGGAAAAAACACATGCTGCAGCATCCTCTGGAGTGCTATATTCACATTTTTCAACTAATACTTTCATATCTGCTTCATTAATATAATCACTATCATCAACAAACCCTGCATTATTTATAGTTGGATTATTCAATTTCTTTTTTATTTGTATCATCTTTTTGTTCATTTCTTCATTTTTCATTTTTTCTTTAAATCCAAGTCCTTTTAGAACTTCTTCCAGCTGGGAATTTTTTGCAGTTTTATATTTTTTTTGATTATAATTCTTAATTGGACCATTCTGTCTAATTTCTGTAGCTACTATCCGTCCTTTTACATTTATTGGTTCTATTGGAGTTACACATGTTCCCCACGAGTCTCCAAATAATGCTCCTGGAGTAAATATACAATCTTTTCCTAATTTTTCTCCAATAGCTGAACATTCAGATTTACCACATAAATTAGCAAAATAATTTCGACAATCGTTACAAGATTTAGCAGCATTGACAGTTTCAGCATAAAGATGTGCAGGAGTGATAAATAAACTGGCTCCAAGAATAATATTTCCAATCATCTTTTTCAGCAAGCCAGCCATATTTAATTCACTTTTTTAGCATTATTAAATATTCCTATACTAAAGATTTATTAATTAGTTTTATCTTTTATCTCAATGAAAAAGATGGGAATAATTTCATCATATCTTCCATGGATGTTGATAGCACTGGCGGTTTTAGCCATACTTATGATAACAATTTTTGTGCTTAAGGAAAAAGGAGTCTCATTAATAGAGCAAATTAAAAATTTATTCAAATTCAGATAATGGAACTAACAATCAGCAATTTAATCAAGATAATAATAGGAATTTTTGTAGTTGTCGTGGTGGTAGGAGGACTGTATTTATTTTTTACAAATTATGTCATTGACTTTTTCAAAAATCTTCCTGGAGCAGAAGAAACTCCAAAACTTTTGTTGAGCCTGTTAAAATGAACAAAAAAGGATTTTTATTGGCAGAAGAGACGCTAAAGATGATAATAGCGGCAATTTGCATTTTATTTTTAATTTATTTTTTAGTGTCATTATACTTTGGAAAAGTAAAGCAGCAGGAATTAAAACAGGCCCAGGAAAGTTTGAGTAAGATAGCTAATATAACAAAAAGTATTGAAAAAGGAGAGATTAATATAGGTGATGCATCTGCCATTAATCCTGATGGGTGGTCATTGTTTGGATTTATTCAAAATAAAAAACCAAACTCGTGCGCTGGAAAGCCGTGTATCTGCATCTGTAAAAGTTTGTGGATTCGAGGGTGGGATAGGCAGATAAATGAGTGCAGTGATGAAGGAGTATGTTTAATATCTCCTCCTGGGTTAAACCAGTTTGAAGAGATAAAAATAAAGAAAACTACTGCAGGATTAACCTCAGTAAAAATCACAAAAAATGAGAAAGGGGAAATAATTATCAGCGAAATATGAACCTGGACGATTTTTTAAGATATGCGTTGTGGATTGTTTTTTTTATATTAGTTTTAACTGGATTGTATTTTACATTAAAAAAAATAGGAGTTTTATAATGATTTTAAATAAAACAAAAAAAGCAGAATTAACAAATGAGCAGATAGTAATTCTGATTATTTTAATTGTAAGTTTTGC
>CAZXWV010000005.1:5710-12389 GCA_964644735.1 Candidatus Woesearchaeota archaeon | reverse complement strand
ATATTTAATTATATTTATGAACCAAGAGATTGAGATTTAAATATCTTCACAAATTGAGCTCGCTATTTTTTTGGTTGGGATTTCTATAAGTGAGCTCAAAAATTATTGGATTTAACATCGGAATTTAACGAAGTCACGACTGAAGGGAATGATTTGGGTGGACGAGCCTGCAAGGTTTCGTAGTCGGTTAATGGCTGTTAGTTTCGTCTGACCAACGGGAAGACCTGATTTTTAATGCAATGGTCGGCGAAGCCGAAAAAATCAGAGTAAAATTTCCATTTCCAATAAATTTCTGCCGTAGGCAGACCATATTTTAAGAGTCGGGGGCTATCTATCAGATTAGCGAATGCGATTCATTAAAAACAGATATTAAGGGGGCAATTTTAAAGTTTTTTCCAGTTAGAATTAACAAGAGTAAAATTACTGATATTAATTGAAGGGTATTGTTTATTATTTTTTAAAATAGCTGCGAATGATCTTATGGTGTGATCTTCTATTCTTTCAAGAATATTTGAAAATTCAGGTCTTATTATATCGTATTTGAATAAATCCCAATCCCCATCCATATTTTGATGTTTTCTTCCCGGTTTGATTCTTTTTCCTAAATTTTCAGCTTTACCGATGTAAATCAATTTTTTATTTGTATTCGCTAAGTAATATATAACATTCAAAGCATTCACGTGTTTTTTGAAATCTTTAACTTTAATCCAATTAGTGCTTCTTTGGATTAAATATTGCTTATCTTTTTTATCAAAAATCCACCCAAAAACATTTTCCTCTGCTAATCTTTCAAACAAGGTGTTCCACTCATCATCAATTTTAATGAAGACCTCAAATTCAATCTCTTCTGCGTTTTTAGGTTTTATAATTATAACTTCTTGTTTTCCTGAAGCCATTTCTGTTCTGAAATGTTTTCTTTCTTTTTTGGTTATATCAAAAAGTTCTTTTTGACTTTTTAAGATTACATAGCTTTGAATAAATGTTTTTCTAATCTTCTTTAATAAGTCTTTATTTGAATCCCACCTTAATTGATAGACTGGATTATACTGAGATCTATTAACATGACATAATTTTGCAAGATATTTTTTCTTGTCCCAAACAATTGTTACATTTCTGGAAGTTCCTAATTTAACCTGTTCTCCTGCTTGGAAAAAATCCCAGAATCTCTTTGGAATAGTAAGTCCCCAATCCATCATAGACCGATCAACTTTTTTATAATATTCTGCCATCATAATTATTACTAAATTTGATTGTATTTAAATAATTTGTTTTAAAATTGCCATCGTTTTTTTTTTAGCCCCCGACTCGTTCTTAAATAGAAATGGAAATTTTATTGAAACTAACATCGGAATTTAACGAAGTTTGATTTTCCCTCGTGGAGCCGAAGGCGGAACAGAGTTGGAAAATCAAATTTGGGCGAACAAGTGCAACGAGGTTTCCGTTAAATTCCTGTTAAATGCCCCGAGCCGATAGGCGAGAGTGCAACGGGGTCGAGGAAAACGAAGTTTTCCGAAGAAGTCGTGGACGAAGGACGCCCTATAAACTTCAAAGTAGTTACAATAGGAAACTTTATAAAGTTTGGTTTAATTCTTTTAATAATATGAATAGAAAAATTGCTGAAACATTGGTTGATGAATTAGGTAGACATGGAAGTCTAATAACTCTAGATAAAGAATTATTTTTGAATGAATTAGTTTCAGTAGATGTTCCTGAGTCTTCAAGATTTTATGAGGTTGCTCCAGATAAACAGCAATTGGTAGAAGAAACTGGTCGTTATCATTATCTTTCATTAAGAAGAGTTTTAAGAAATAGAAACGCAAGGGATTATCAATTATCTCAATGGAAAAAAGCATGTGAAGCCATCGCATCTGCATTTGGTGCTTATTCTTCAGATGCTTTAAGCAGAAATTTAAGAGCAGATGGAACATTAGTAGAGATGATGGCAAGATGCGATGAACCATTTTCATTGCTTGCGAAATTTCAATCATATGATTTTGATAATCCTGATGAAACATTATTTGTTATAACTCGACCAGTTTTGGTAATTCCTGGTGCAAAAGATATGAAACCAATTCATGATTGGGAAGAAGCAAATACAACTTATGAAAAAGAAGTTGGGCTTTTCTTTAGACATCCAAAAAGAATTAAACCACGAGAGTATCTTTCTCAATAAACATCTAGGTGCCCGAAGTCCACGATTGCATTTAACATTATGGTATCATAACTAAATTTATGATACCATTCCATTACAACTAGTTATACCAAAAAAGGATTAAAAATTACTGAGTATGTCTTAATCTGATTTTATTTTGTGATATCTTTTAAATTCTGAAGACTGAATAATTGATCTTGGGACAAGAATCTCATTTAAATATTGCCATTTAGGATAAACACTTCTTGGATCATCAACACCTATAATTATTGGTTTTGCTGTCAATGGATGCCACACAATCATCTGCTCCTG
Source organism: Candidatus Woesearchaeota archaeon (assembly GCA_964644735.1). Taxonomy (GTDB): domain Archaea; phylum Nanobdellota; class Nanobdellia; order Pacearchaeales; family GW2011-AR1; genus WAQV01. Next base: position 9,925 of record CAZXWV010000005.1, on the reverse strand, counting down.
TTTCAAATCCTGCATCATCTCTTTTGTTATTTTATGTTGTAAGATATAATCAGCCAAACTCATCCTTGATGCGTCATATATATACTTATTTGCACATAATTTATTTTCATAATCATGAAGCGACTTTGTTTTAACCCCCATTAAAATAGGTATCCAAGAAGTAATGAATGGTCTCAGTTCACGATTAAAAACAGATGTTGTCTCAGAATCTACTTCAATAGAAACCCAATTATTTTCTTCTATATCTATCTCAAGATGAGGAGAAAGCCATTGAAAATAAATGTTTGACAGATGATCATTAAACAAATTGCTCATATCTACATGATTTAATTTTCGTTCTTTAATCAACTGCTCTCTTGATTTTAAACCTTCAGATAACAAATCATCTACTGATACTTCTTTACTAGGAAAATGATATATCTCAACAATTGCCATGTAGCTATTTAATCAGAAGTAGTATATAAATAGGATGCTCAAAATGCTACCCCCACTAAAGTGTGGTCAACACCAAGCATTTCAATCCTCTCTAATTTAAATAAGTAATCAAGAAAGCCATATTCTCTTAAATGGTCTTGCTGCAAAAAGCAAAGCCGCTATAAAAAAATACCATGAATTTATAGAATGTGTCAATGTCATTGCTGCTGGCCATACTGTAATTACAAAAAATACAAATGCAGCAACAGATAATTTAATTAATCCAATATCAAGTACATCAGCCTTCTTTACTTTTTTGTCTAGATTTTTCATTTTAAATGTTTTTTTGATATCCTTATTTGACTGGACTCATCTCTTTCCATGCCAGCTCAAAAAGCTGTTCTAAAGCCTGAGCAAAGAATTCTGTGTTTATCCAAACCCCAATATCATAATTAGGATGGAATCTCTCATCATCAAGAAGCATGAACATTAATTGGTTAGAGTCAATAATTATAAATCTTGCTTTTATTTTATCCATACTTTTTACTTCTGCAACTTTCTTAAACTCTTTTGCAACTTTTATATTATTGCTGTCAATTGGAGCAGCTATTCTAATCTTAACTCCTCTCTTTTTGCATTTTTCAAGACTAGGCATTAAAACCTCAAGTTTCCTATTAAGACCTTCTTTTGTTGTAATAATTGTTATTGTTTTTTCTGCATCTCTAATCATCATATCCAGATGATTGTAAAGATTCTGGCGGCCTTTTATGCTTCCTGATAAATCACTAGGCTCAACAAACTTAACCCCTTGAGTAAATAAATTAGTAAGTTCATCTAAAACTTCATCTCCTTTTAAATTCTCAAGCCTCTTTGTTTTTTCTTGGGCAGATCTCATTAGATTCTTTTTAACTCTCTCAACAACCTCTTCTGGCTTTAAAGCTACAAATTTTATTGGCTTACCAAGCTTCATTATAATAAAACCTTTTTTTTCAAGGCTTTCTAGAATATCATAAGTTCTTGACCTAGGCACATCAGAAATACTGCTTAACTCCCCTGCAGTTGATGTCCCTCGGGAAAGCAATGCAGCCCATACCTTTACTTCGTATAAATTTAAATCGAAAATCTTCCTTAATCTTCCTAAAAATTCATCTTTTACTATCATTTGAATTGCTTCTCACTTGCAGAATTTAAACAGCTGAAAATTTTTGATTTTTTTGTCATTTTGTTATTCTTGTATGGAAAGTTTTATTTTTAAATATTGTTATCCTGGAAAAGTAACCTTTTAGGATTACTTGTTAATAGTTATTTTAGCACTATTGCTATCTCCCCTTTCTTATCCTTTATAGCAAAATCAGCCTTATTTTTAAAGGTTTCCTTAATCTTTCCTGAACTAATCTCTAGTCTGTCTGAATTTGTCCGGTCTTTAATGAAATATTTTTGTTTTTCCAACATTTTTTTAAGAGTTTCATCAGTATAAATATATAACTCAATACTATCTGTTTTTTCCAGCCCTATTTTCTTTCTAAATGCCTGCACCTGACGGGACATCTCCCTGGCATAACCCTCTGCCTCAAGCTCTGGAGTTAATTTCGCATCAATCTTGACTGATATCTCATTTGCTTTTTTGATATTAACCTGCTTAACATTAAGCTGATTTAGAATTATATCCTGCAGATTTTTATTTAATTCTGCATAAGGAGTTGAAATTACTGCTTTTGATAAAGGCCATTTCAACCCTATTTTCTCTTTGTCTCTTTCTGCCATCCCTTTTTCAATTATCTGCAATATATTGTTAAACCCATCTTCAAGTTTTATGTCAATTTTCTTCTTATCTGCTTTCGGCCATTCTGTCAAGTGAATTGATCCATTTTTATCAAAAGTATCTCTATATAATTTGTCTGTAATAAATGGGCAAACAGTTGAAAACATTCTTAAAACATCAAGATAAACTTCTTCAAGAGCATACAAAACTTTCCCTGCATCTTTGCTATTTGCCTTATCTCTTGTAAACCTAATATAAATTCTTGATAAATCTAAAAACAAATTTTCAATTTCTTTGATGATTTCATCTATTCTGTAATCTTCCATTAATTCTGTTACTTTATTTATCGTTGAATTCTTTCTTGAGATGATATATTTCTCCTCAATATCAAAAACTCCTTGTATTTTCTTATCTGATTTTGTCTGCTTTCTTAAATCTAATAAAAATTTCGATAGGTTGTCTAATATATTCATATTCCTTTGTTTTATCTTTACAACTTCCCAGTTAAAATTAATATTCTCGCCTGCTGATGTTTCAGACATATAATATCTTAAAATATCCGCTCCATATTTGTCTATCACTTCATAAGGAGAGATTATGTTTCCAAGCGACTTAGACATTTTCATCCCTTGGTAATCTAAAATCATCCCGTGGCAGTAAACATTTTTATAGCAGGATTTTCCAAATGCAACTACTGAACACATCTGCAACATACTAAACCATAATTTAATTTGTTCTGTAGCTTCTAAAACAAAATCTGCCGGCCATAAATAAAAGTTCTTTTTTGTTTTAGGATAGTCTAAACAATTCCAAGAAAGTGTCCCTGAATCCACCCAAACATCAATAACATCTTGTATTCTCTTCATACTTTTCCCACACTTGCATTTTAAAGTTACTTTATCAATCCATGGTTTATGTAAATCTTTTGGAGCTTTCCCTCCTTTTTTTTCCAACTCCTCAACACTGCCTACAATTTCAATATTCCCGCATTCACATTGCCAAATTGGAACAGGACACCCCCAATATCTCTGCCTTGTAATGCCATTATCTTTTAGATTTTCTATCCAAATATCATAATTCTTAGAAGCAAATTTTGGTTGCCAGTTAACTTTTTTATTGAATTCTAAAAGTTTTGGAATTAAATCCTCTATTCTCAAGAACCATTGTTCTGTAGCTCTGAAGATTACCGGGTTATGGCATCTCCAGCAGTGGGCATAATCATGCGATATTTTTTCTTCTGCAAGCAATGCTCTTCTATCATCTAGCGCCTTAATAAATTTCCAATCATCTACTTTTGCAATCATTCCATTAAATTCTCCAACATCTTTGAGTATTCCTTTTTCATCAAGAGTATTAAAGGGAGGAATATTGTATTCTTTTCCAACCTCATAATCTTCTGGACCGCAACCAGGAGCGCAATGAACTAATCCTGTACCAACATCCAAATTAACATACTCTTTTGATAAAAGAACCGTATGGATTTTTGAATGCTTCTCCTTCAAAGAGTTGTAATTAATTGTATCTGCAAATGGATGAATATACTCCCATCCATGCATTTTCTTTCCCTTGAAAGTTTCTAAAATCTCGTAATCTTGTTTAAAAACCTCTTTAAATAATTTTTCAGCCAATTCTTTTGCAACAATTAAAATTTCTTCGCCTGATTTTACTTTAACATAATTTAAATCAGGATTAACCATAATTCCCAGATTAAATGGAATCGTCCATGGAGTTGTAGTAAAAATAACTAATGAAGCATCCTGATATTTTAATTTGAATTTAACATAAATTGATTTATCTTTAACATTTTGATATTCTAACTCATGTTTTGCTAAAGAAGTCTCGCAACTTGCACACCAGTGCATAATTTTTTTTCCTTTATAGAGTCTTTTTTGCTCCCATGCTTTTTTAATGAGCCACCATTCCCCCTCAATAAAATCATTTTTAATTGGCCAGTAAGCATTATCAAAATCCATCCATACCCCTAATCTTTTCAGGTCCTCATTCATCAATAAAGCATTATCACTGGAAAATTTAATGCA
>CAZXWV010000005.1:0-5610 GCA_964644735.1 Candidatus Woesearchaeota archaeon | reverse complement strand
TTCAATATCTCTTCTTCTGTTTTTTTAAAGTCATACATGATACTATTAAGAAACAGCATACTTTTAAAGTTTATTCAGAGAGCATTCCCCATTCTCAAAATTGACTCTTGACTCCAAACCAAAATATTCTCTAACAATATTGTTTGGAGGACAGTAACCCCCTCTTTCATAAAATCCGTCAATTAATCTGTCATTGATTAAATCTCTATAGATAAAATCGTAGTGAAAAGGTGAAATTCTAAACTGCTTATCTTCTTGATTTCTTATTCTATTTAAAGCCATTAATGATCTGTCTCTTCTAAAATAATTATATGATGAATATAGCCCCTGATACCATCCAGGATTTTCAGATTCAACAGCTCGGACCATATGACAATCATGCCTTGGGTCTGGAGCAGGAATAAGAACTATTGTTAATTTATTATTCAATAAATCAGAATATAAATAATCTGCCTCTTGTGTATAAAACTTCCTTATCTTTTTTGGTAATTGCACAATTGGATAATGCGGATCCCATGCCATATTTTTATTAAAAAATTAAGATATTAAAAACTTTTTGGCATAGTTTAGATTAATTTGCAAACTCTTCCAGAACTTCTTTTTCCAGAAAATGGAGTTTTGTTGGGATTATTATGCAGTAAGGGCTTTTGATATTTTTATATTCTTTTAACTCCTCAATATCCCCATATATTATTTTCCTCTGTTTTGTCCCAAGAGCCTGGCAGACAACTATCTTTCTTAACGTTATATCATAATTTTTAGCAGATTTTTCAAGCTGTTCAATTGCTGTTGTAAACTCAAGTCCAATATCCATTAAAATCAGGCTATGTGCTTTCATCGATTGATTTTCCTGCACTATTTTTATGAAACTATCTGGAGTAAACCCTTTTTCATAATCCCATGCAGGCATGCTTGCTATTTTCCCAAACTTATACAACTGCAAACCTGTTTCTGCAACAGCGTCAAATATAGATGCATTATAGATTACCTTATATCTAATACCTAACGCTTTTGCCTCTTGAATTAAACTGATATGGGTTGTTGCAGTCAATGGCGAGCCATAAACTAACAAAGCGACATCCATTTTTTTTGCTTCATCCACAATCTCAAGACTCTCAACAAATTCTCTGTCAACAGGGATAATTTTTTTATCAATCACTTCCTGCAACTCTCCTTCAGAATACGGAAAATCAACTGTATAATTCTCAAGGTAAACTTTTTTGCATCTCTGAACTGTTTCCAAACCATACTTTGAAATTCCATCAACATTCAAACCTAGCCCAATCAAATACAGCATAAAAAATAAAGATATTGGTGGTTTATTAATATTAAGGTTAGTTAAATTTAAGTAGTGCTGATCATTTTAAGTATAAAAGAGGATATCATATGATATTGTCTAAGAATGCAGAGATAGTTTTAAAAGAAAGATATCTTAAAAAAATTAAAGGAGGGTATGAGAGTGCTGAGGCAATGTTTAAGCGAATTGCCAAGAACATTTCTAAAGCTGATAAAAAATACAATCAAAATCCTAAAGAATCAGAGAGAGAATTTTACAGAGTTATGTCTAATTTTGAGTTTCTTCCAAATTCTCCAACTATAAGAAATGCTGGAAGGGAATTGCAGCAGCTTGCCGCTTGTTTTGTATTGCCTGTTGAAGATTCAATAGAGGATATTTTCCAGTCTGTTAAAGACCTTGCTTTAATACAAAAAACCGGCGGAGGCACAGGGTTTTCATTCTCCAGATTAAGGCCAGAAGGGTCTATGGTCGGTGAGACCGGAGGAATTGCTTCAGGGCCTGTGTCATTTATGAAAGTTTTTGATGCTGCCACTGCTGCCATTAAAGAAGGGGGGACAAGGAGAGGAGCAAATATGGGAATTTTAAGAGTCGACCATCCAGACATTGTGAATTTTATAACAGCTAAAAAAAATACAAATGAATTAATAAATTTTAACATTTCAATTGCATTAACTGATAAATTCATGAATGCTGTAATAAAAAATGATAGATATGACATCTATGACCCGCACTTAAAAAAGAATATTGGCAAGTTAAACGCCAGAAAAATTTTTGATTTGCTCTGCGAAATGGCGTGGTTAAATGGAGAGCCTGGAGTTATCTTCATAGATAGAATAAATAAATTCAATCCAACACATGATATAGGCAAGATAGAATCTACAAACCCATGTGCAGAGCAGCCATTGCTCCCTTACGAGTCTTGTGTTTTAGGCTCAATTAATTTGACAAGATTTGTAGACAATAAAAAAATTAATTACAACAAATTAAAAAATGTGGTTAGAATTGCAGTTCATTTTCTTGACAATGTCATTGATATGAACAAATACCCTACACAAAAGATAGAAAAAATGACTAAATCAAACAGGAAAATAGGGTTAGGTGTTATGGGATGGGCAGACTTGTTAATTGAACTTGGAATTCCTTATGATTCAGATGATGCTATATCTCTTGCAGAAAGTATCTCTAAAATAATAACTGATGAAGCTAGAAAAAATTCTATCGAGCTTGGGAAAAAACGAGGCTCATTTCCAAATTTTAAGAATTCAGTATATTCTCATAAATACAAACATATGAGAAATGCTACAGTTACAACAATTGCCCCTACCGGAACTTTAAATCTAATAGCAGACTGCTCTTCTGGGATAGAGCCGATATTCTCAAGAAAGTTTTACCATGATATAATCGGCCATACAAGAATATATGAAATAAGAAAAGGCAATTTTAAAACAGCGCATGAGATAAGCCCTTACTGGCATGTGAAGATACAGGCAGCCTTTCAAAAATACACTGATAATGCGGTTTCAAAGACAGTAAACCTCAAAAGATCTGCCAAAGTTTCTGATGTCAAAAAGATATTTTTATTAGCTTACAAATTAGGCTCTAAAGGAATTGCAGTTTACAGGGAAAAATCAAGAGATGCTCAAGTATTGAATGTCTGCAAAGTTTGTAAGTGAGTTTTAACTATTAAACCGGTCATCAACCGGAATTTCAATATATGTCTTCATAGAATATTCTCCATTGTTTAATTTTTTTATAATCATTTTACCTCTGTATTTATTTAGTTTTTGAGCAGCAATAAGATAATTGTACTCTTTAAAATTACCATCATTAACATTATTCCATTTGTTAATATTTATCTCTCCAGAAGATATTTTTTTTAAAAGAGCATTAATATCTGTCAAATTTCTATAAGATATTTTATCACCATTATGAGAAACCATAATTTTCTGTTTTCCATTATTTTGTTCCAGTTTATATAAAATCCTAGAAGCTCTGGCAGTCATCATTGCAGAATTTAAGTATTTCAATGATTCCTGAAGACATGGAATATATTTTTCAGGTATATCAGACACTTTTGAAGAAATATCAAAAGTTACATTCTCTACTTCATTAATCATGCCTTTAATAAATGACTCTATTGATGCCATCTTATTGAGTATAGAAAAAAACCAAATATTTAAAATCTTCTATTTGCCAGTTCTTTTCAAACTTCTGCTAGTTACAATAGCGATAAAGAAGAAAATAAACAGTATTATATCATCTCTTATAATTAATCCTGTAAATCCTCCAGCCAGGCTGATTATTATAATGAGCTTAAACCATTTTTGGCCTGATTTTAACTCTTCTTTTGTTGCATTAGCTAAATAAGAACCAATTGGAATCCCTGATAAAAGAATCACTACTCCGATAAGAATCCTGAATATTTCTTCCATTTTATTTCCTAATTTAACACAGAAAATTTTTATAGCCTTTTCTGATATTTCTATTAATATGAAAATAAATTTATAAACATACTCTTTTTTATTTTTCAATGGTGTATAAAAATTATCTGATTGTTGCCAGCAAATTGGACAGGGCAGGAATAAATATAACAACACAGCTATCTCAATTTGGAGAATATAAATTTTATCTGGCAGATAAAGAGATAATTTACACAGAAAATTTAGATATTGGAAAAATTAATGAGCATGATTTTATTATTTTTGCTTCAAAGCATAAATCTGAAAAAAAAGAGAGAACAATATCCATTCATGCTCCTGGGAACTGGAGAAATGCTGAATTTGGCGGCGAAAGCAGAAAGGTTTGCAAAACATCTGCATTATTCCAGAAATATTTGTTTGAAAAGATAAGTGAGAATGCGGAAAAATATCATCTTAAAAATTATAGTATAACTCTAGAGCCGACTCATCACGGACCATTGATTGAAAAGCCGTGTATTTTTGTTGAGATAGGCTCTACAGAAAATGAATGGAGAGATCCTAAAGCAGCCTTTGTAGTTGCAAGAGCAATTTCAGAAACAATAAAAGAGTTCAACGCAAATCCTTATCGGGAAATTGCCATTGGAATTGGCGGCCCACATTACTGCCATAATTTTAACAAAATTCAGCTTAAATCAAATGTTGCTTTATCGCATGTTATTCCCTCCTATGCTTTTCCTCTGACTGAAGAAATGGTAAAAGAGGCCGTTGATAAAACAGAAGAAGAGATTGATTTTGCCTTGTTAGACTGGAAAGGGCTGGGCAATGCAGAACAAAGGCAGCAAATCTTGAATGTTCTTGACAAGCTTTATGTGAGATATGAAAAAACAGGTAAAATAAATAAAAGATAAATAAAAATAAAATAATTACTTGCTCCAAGCCCAGATTCCAAGTATTACTAAATTAATTACCGGAACTAGTAATAACAGACTTGTCCATCCAGGAAATTTTATTCTTTCAGCAATTATCCAAAAGAACCATACTGAGACTCCTAAAGTGACAATTCCTCCAAATGGAATCAATCCGGCAAGAATTATTAAGGTCCACCAACCGCTTTTTTTAGCCATCTGCGTGACTAGATAAAAATTTGCAATTGGTATCCATGCCAGCCAGCTGTTTACGGTTTTTGTCTTTTTAGCCATAGATATAAGTGCTAAAGCTATAAAGATGTAAACTGCGATTGCCAATAGGAAAAACAAAATTCCAAGTGTAGCAAGAAATCCTCCAAAAATCCCTCCTGTAATAATATCTGTTAAGTTATATGCCATGTTAACCTCCTTTCATTATTTTAAGTATATCTGATGTTGTTTATAAAATTATTGAAATTCCTGCAATGGTAAAAATTAAACTACAAAAAGTTCATAAAATAGCCAAGATATCAAAGCAAGCCAGATTATAATCTGTATCCAAATTCCCAAATTAAAAGACTTTTTCTTGTATATATTTTCAGCAAAAGATAAAACTTCTTTTGAGAATGACAAAAAACTAAGAGCCATTAATAGTCCAGTAAAAGCTACAACAGAAAAAATCTGAATTATGCTTAACTCTTGAGCTAAATAATAAAATACAACTACAGCAAGAAGAGCAATAATCATCCGGCTTATAACTGAGTTAGTGTAGACAGGTTTTACAACATTATTATACCATCCTATCTTATTTACAAGAATTACTATAATCTTGATTAAAGAAATAACCGCAAAGATAAGTGCTATCACCTCTAAAGCTGTAAAAGTCATGTTCTATTAAGCAAAAATTAATATATAAATGTTTTGAAACGCCCAGGGCAGGAATCGAACCTGCGGACCCCGAAGGGCATGGATTACAAATCCATTGCAA
>CAZXWV010000004.1:0-13240 GCA_964644735.1 Candidatus Woesearchaeota archaeon | reverse complement strand
AACGCCCCCGCCAGGAATCGAACCTGGACGCCCAAAGGGCCTCGGTCTCAAGCCGAGTGCAATACCACTATGCGACAGGGGCATAATATAAGAATAAACTATTATATTTTAAAGGTTGCTATAACCCAAGAATTCTTCTCCAAAAAGATTTTTGGAATGTAACTGGCTTATCATACTCATCAAGAAGCTGATAGTTTATCTTAGGCTTTTCTTTTAATACAGGAGCTTCTTTAGCCAACTCTTCATTTGTTTGTTTGATTGCTTTTTCAACTATCGCTCTTGAATATCCTTGATTAACTAATGCCCATTTAAGTGACTCAAGAGTATATCCTTTTGTAAGATTTTTTTTTAGATAATTTACGATTCTTTTCCTATATTCTTCTTCTTTCATTATAACAATAATGAATTGGGGTTTAAAAAATTAATGCTTTATCTTGATTGGTTTTCTAGTCGCATAAAACTCAATTGCTTGTTTAAGCCTTGACTTGGATTCTGAATAGATAGTAATAATTTTGTCCCCTTGTTTTATCTTCTCCCCGACATGATGGTAAATATACAATCCTGCTGATTTATCTGCCGGACATCCTGCAACTCTGGCCATGGAATTTATCTGACTGTTGTCTATTTCAATAATCTCCCCTGATTTCCTAGACAAGATATCTTTTTTAAACTCTGCTTGTTTGATATTTTTTAAAGACCCTTGCTGAGCTTCAATTATCTGCTTGAATTTTTTAAATGCTCTTCCTGAATACAAAATCATCTTCGCCAGATGAATTCCCTCTCCTTTCTTTGCTTTTCCAACCATCTCAAATATCTCTCCTGCTAAAAAAAGAGATTTTTCCTCTAAATCTTTTGGGCCTTTTTCTAGCAGATTCAACACCTTGATTACATCAATAAGCTCCAGTGCAGGACCAACCCCATTTCCAATTGGCTGGCTTCCATCAGTCAAAACAACCTTAATGTTTTTATGAAAATGTTTTCCAAGAAATTCAAATTTTACTTTTAGCTCTTTTGCTTTTTGTTTGTTTACTTTTGCAGTTTTTCCATAAGGAATATCAATAAGAATATATTGGCTGTCAGCGGCAAGCTTCTTGGAGATTATTGAAGCCAATAGCTGTGCCTCTGGATCCATTTTCAAAACATTTTCAATCTGGATTATCTTAGAATCTGCAGGAACTAACCCTTGTGCTCCTTCCCAAACCATGCATGCCCCTACTTTTTTCAGAATCTTTTTTATTTCATATGCTGAAAATTCTACTCTTGCAATAGTCTCAATGACATCTGCTGTTCCTGCTGCACTCGTTATAGCTCTTGAAGAATTTTTTGGGAAAGTAAGGCCTGCAGCAGCGCAGATTGATACTACAATCGGAGTGGTTCTATTCCCAGGTATTCCCCCAATAGAATGCTTGTCAACAACAAATTTATTTCGTAATTTAATGACATTTCCTGATCTTAAAATAGATTTTATGAGAAAGATTGTCTCTCTCATATTCATTCCCTGCTCATACATTGCTGAGACAAAAAGAGCTATTTCTGATTCAGAGAGAGAGTTATTAACTATATCAGCAATTATCTCATTGATTTCTTTCTCATTTAGTGGCTGATTGTTTAATTTTTTCTTTATAAGATTTAAACTCCTTGGAACAGGGGCGATATCAACATCTACTTTTTGGCCTTTTTTTAGCCCAAGTAATTGTTTAATCTCTGAAGATACTATAATCTCATCTTTTTCTATAATCTTATTCTCAACAATGTCAGTAATAGCATAAATTTCTTTTGAATATCTTGAAAGAGTTCTTATTACTACTCTCCCTTTTGTGTGGACTCCAATTTGATATGCTGTTTTTTTGTTTAGCATAGCTACAGGGGTTCCAGCAGACCATTTCAAAAATTTTATTTTTAATTCCATTTTTAGATGTATATTTATGTTTGCACTAAAACCCCTTTAACCTTCTTAAAGCGATAGACTTCTAGAATTATTATAATATAAGCTATTGCTAATGGACCAAGGATAAATCCTAATATTCCAAAAAAGAAAAATCCCCCAATCATTCCTATAAGTATTAACAATGGGTGCATATTGGTTCGTTGAGATACAAAGGCTGGACGTAAAATATTATCAATTGATGAGGAGAGTATCCCAAAAATAGTTATTCCTACAGCAGGAACAGTATTTCCTGCAAGGAATAAATAAATAAGTACCGGGAACCAGATGATCGCTGTTCCAACTATAGGAAGAATTCCTCCTAGTGAAGCAAATAAAGTTAGAAGCAGGGCATTAGGAATACCAAAAATAAAAAAGCCAATACCAATTATTAAGCCCTGAATTATCCCAATGATCACCTGTCCATAAATAACAGATTTAGTAATTCCTGCTGATGATTCAAATAATTTCCTTTCAACTTCCTTGGGAAATGGGAGTATGCTCTGGATGTACTCAATAATATAATCTTTATCCCGTATAACAAAGAAGAAAGTTGCAAATACAATAAATGAATGCAACAATAAAGTTGGGAATTTCAATATTAATTGGGCAAATGAATTTACAAGATAATTAGCTGTATTGGTCACAAAAGAATGAATTGTAGAGCCTATTTCTGCTGAGAATTCCTCTGAGGCAAATAGATCCGGGAAAAAAGTCTTAAGAGGAGTTACAAAATCCATTTGCTGGGATGCAAGATAAACTTTGATAGATTGATTCAGAATTATTGGAGTAAGAAACCATGCTGGTAAAAAAATTAATAAAATAAGAACAATACATAATATAGATGCCGTTATATTTTCTGATTTTATGATGCCGTGAATCCAATTATAAACAGGCAATAAAATAAATGCTAAGATTATACCTAATATAATTGAAAGTAAAATTGGCTTTAATAAGAAAAATATGACAATTATTAATACTGATAAGATTATTACAGTCATAATCTGCTTGAAATAATTCTCATCCATTTTCTTTTTGAATATAGTTCATTATGCAATCCAAATTTATAAAGGTTTGTAAATCTCTCGTCAGTTAAAGAAAGTTTTATAAGCTAAGCTATCAGATAAAAATAATGAATTTTATAAAAAAGATTTTTGACGGGAAAATTGATGAGAATGTTCACTTACAATTCCAAAAATTCAGCAAAGGTGAATTCAGGAACAGAGCGATGATCAGAGCCAAACAATCTAAGGGAAAATATACAATAAATACATCTGCTGAGTTTGCAAATGAGATAGTCAGAATTATGGCCGAAAAGATAAGGGATAAAAAAGTAAAGGTTACAGGAGCTATTATCTCAACAAGCGATTTAACTAAAGAGATTGAATTTAAAGAAAAAAAGCAATTTCAGGGAGTTAAAAAATATATAATTGAGAAAGAGATGTCTGGAAAAGAGATAATTGAGCTATTAAATAAATTCCAAAAGAGTTTTTTTGCATTAAGTTTTGGGATTGACGATAGTTCAGTCAGGATAAAGCCAAAAGCCCCTACATCTGGGAAGCCGGCCTTTAAAGGCAGGAATAAGTCAAAACCAGATTTTTGCAAACTTGTAACAACTGATAAAAAAATAGGAGAGTCATTTATTTTTGAAAAGCCAGATTTTAAGGAAGCAGATGTAAACCATCAATTTATAATTGAGGAATTAATCCTTCCAGACTTTTCTGATAAGGAAAAAGATTTTGCAAAAATCAGGGAGATGGCAAAGAGAAAAGGAAAGATTGTAAGAGAAGCTGAAATTGACGGCAAAAAGATGAACCAGGAATTTGAGTTTGAAGTGTAAATAAAAATTACTGAAAATGGGAAAATCATCTGAAAAACCTCGGCTAAAGATTTTTAAACCCATCTTTTCTAAATATTCTATCCAGGGTAAGTATAAAATGATAATTTCCGCAAAAATATTGAGAAATGTCGACAATAAGATCACCAAGGAAAGGAAGTTTGCAGTTTTGGCCGAGGAAAAGGGCCAGTAAGTTTTTACCTAGTGTAAACTGGGAGTCAATTAATCCTGGAAAAAATCTCAAAGGATTTATTGGTTATAAAGCCGGTATGATTTCTGGCTATGTTAAAGATAACACTCCTGATTCTATGACAAAAGGGAAAAATATTGTTATTCCATTAACAATTCTTGAATGCCCTCCATTAAAAATATTCTCTGTAAGATTTTACAAAAATGGGAAAGTTGCTAAAGAAATGTTAGCAGAAAATTTAGATAAAAGATTAAAAAAGAAGGTTAAGCTACCAAAGAAAACTATAGTAAAAATTAATGATTTAAAAAATGAAGGGTATGACAATCTAGAGGTTATAACTTATTCTCAGGTAAATAAAACAAATATAAAAAAAACTCCTGATTTAAATGAAATCGGGTTGAAAGGGAATTTTGATGAAAAAATGAATTTTGTCAAGGAAAATTTAAACAAGGAGATATCTATTTCAGATGTTTTTGAAAAAGGGCAATTAGTTGATTTAAGAGGTCTTACAAAAGGTAAAGGCCTTGTAGGTCCTGTAAAAAGATTTGGAATTACATTAAAGCAGCATAAATCTGAAAAAGGCAGAAGAAGGCCTGGTAGCTTGGGGCCATGGCATCCTGCAAGAGTTACTTTTAGGGCTCCAATGGCTGGACAGCTTGGAATGTTTACAAGAGTTGTTTATAATAATAAAATAATTAAAATAGGAAAATCTGACGGGAAACTCAGGAACATAAAAAATTATGGGGACATTAAAACAGATTATATTCTTGTCAGAGGCTCTGTGCAAGGGCCTGCAAAAAGGCAGATAATGATTACTTATCCTCTTAGAGGGACTAAAAAACAATTAAAGAAAGAACTTGAATTAATTGAATTAAGATGAAAGGAAATTTATTGGATATAAATGGGAAGAAATTGAAAGAGATTGAACTGCCTAAATGTTTTTCTCAAGATGTAAGAGAAGATATAATTGCTAAATTTTTAGAAACTAAGAAAAATAAACAGCCATATGCCCCATCGCTTGTTGCAGGAAAACAGCATGCAGCCAAGGGAAAAGTAGTCCACAGAAGGCATGTCTGGAGAAGCGGTTATGGCAGAGGAATATCAAGAGTGCCTAGAAAAATAATGACGAGAAAAGGTTCACAATTCAACTGGGTAGCTGCAGAGGTTCCTTTTGCAAGAGGGGGTATGAGAGCTCACCCGCCTAAAGTAGTCTCAATGATTAACACTCAAAAGATAAATAAAAAAGAAATGAAAATTGCTTTAATGTCTGCATTAAGTGCAACAGCAAGCAAAAAAAAGTTAATTAGTAAATATGAAAGGCTTAAAGACGAAAAAATTGATAATCTCCCTCTTATTGTTGACTCAAAAATACTCTCTCTAAAAACTAAGGATTTAATTTCTAGCTTAAAAAGGATTCTTGGAGAGCAGTTATTTCAGCTGGCTATTAGGAAAAAAACTGTAAGAAGCGGGAAAGGGAAATTAAGAGGAAGAAAATACAAAAGCAATGCTGGGTTGCTTATGGTCACAGGAAGAGATGAAAAATTAAAAACCGGGGCTTTTGAAGTGTCAAATACAAAAACTCTTGGAGTTAATGATCTTGCTAAGGGAGGTCCTGGAAGAATGACATTATACACTGAGCTGGCAGTTAAAGAACTAGGAGAAAGATTAAAATGAAACCAGTGGTAACTGAAAAAGCAGTCATGATGATTGAAGCGCAGAATGTTTTAACATTTAATTTAGATAAAAATATATCAAGAGATCAGATAAAGAAAGAAGTGGAAAGTTTATTTGAAGTTAAAGTTGATAGAGTAAGGACATTAATTAAAGGAAACAAAAAATGCGCTTATGTTAAATTAAAAAAAGAATTTCCAGCTATTGATATAGCTACAAAATTAGGGATAATATAATGGGTAAAAGAATAATTGTTCAGGCGCGTGGAAAAGGAAGCTTAACTTACAGAGTTAAGAAAAGAGCATTCAGATACAGATTGCAGTACCCTCAAAAACTCTCTGGAGAGGGAACAGTTGCCCAACTATTAAATTCCCCGGCTCATAGTTGCCCTTTGGCAAAAATAAAATATGAAAATGGGTTTTTTTATATGCCTGCATTCAAGAGCATGATTGAAGGGCAGAAAATAAATTTTGAAGGGAAAGAGATTAAAGACGGAAATATAATGAAGCTAAAAAATATCCCAATTAAGACAAAAATTTACGGCATTGAATCAAGACCTGGAGATGGAGGGGTATTTATAAAAACAGGAGGAAGTTCTGCAATAATAAATAGAGTTTTGGGGGAGAAGATACTTGTTTTAATGCCTTCAAAAAAAGAAAGAGAATTCAATCCAAACTGCAGAGCTGTTATTGGAGTAGTTGCAGGAACAGGCAGAAATGACAAACCAATTGTTAAAGCTGGAAAACACCATCATATTAAAAAAGCTAGAAATAAATTCTGGCCAAGAACATCAGCAGTAAAGATGAATGTAATTGATCATCCATTTGGAAGTGGAAGAGGAAAAAGAATCAAGAGCAAAATTTCAAAAAGAAATGCCCCTCCTGGAAGAAAAGTTGGATTAATAAGACCAAGAAGGACAGGTAAAAGGAAATAAAGATGGAAATTAGAAAAAAAGAATTTGCATTTAAAGGAAAGTCAATAGATGAATTGAAAAGTCTAGAGGTAAGAGAATTTGCAAAATTCCTAAATTCAAGGCAGAGAAGAACAGTTCTTAGGCAGTTCCAGGAAATTGAAAAATTTATCAACAGGTCAAAAGTCAAAATTGGGAAGAACAAGCCAGTAAAAACTCATGACAGGGCAATTATCATAGTTCCGCAGATGGTTGGAATGAAGATTCATGTCCACAGCGGGAATAAATTTTCCCCTATAGAAGTAACTGGAGAGATGCTAGGACACAGATTAGGGGAATTTGCACTAACAAGATCAAAGGTAACTCATAGCAGTGCGGGAATAGGAGCAACTAAAGGAAGCAAGCACAAATCTAAGAAATAAAATGGCTGAGGAAAAAAATAAAACAAAAAAAGAAGAGAAAAAGGCAGCTGAAGCTCCTAAAATTGAGGAAAAAAAAGAAGAGAAAAAGATAGAATCTCCAAAATTAAAAAGAACAGAGGCTGTGATAAACTCGCATAGCCTTCCAATATCCACAAAAAAAGCAATTGCTGTTTGCAGATTCATTAAAAATAAAAAAATAAATGAAGCAATAAATGACTTAAAACAGGTTATTGTGCAAAAAAAAGTAGTTCCGATGAAAGGAGAAATCCCGCATAGAAAAGGCAAAGGAATAATGTCTGGAAGATACCCTAAAAAAACTGCAGAAAATTTTATCAAATTATTAAACAGCCTATCGGCAAACGCTAATGCAAATGAAATAGAAGACCCTGTAATTGTTGAGGCTGTTGCTAATATTGCCCAAAGGCCTTTTGGAAAATATGGGATTAGAAAAAAAAGAACACATGTTAGGTTAGTAGCCAAAAATAAAGAATCACCATCAAATAAAAAAGTAAAAGAAGATAAAATCAAACATGGAAGAAAAGAAAATTATTAATTTCAAGAAAGAAGAATTTGCTGTGAAAGAAAATATCAAACAATCTCTTGGTAAAGGAAAAATAAGTAAGATTAAAATTGAATATACTCCTGTAGGGGAGAAGATAATTATATCCACAAATAAACCAGGGCTAATAATTGGAAGAAAAGGAGAAAGAATTGAAGAGCTGACAAAAATGCTAAAAAACAAGTTCAAACTTGAAAACCCACACATTGAAATTGATGAGATTAGAGAGCCTGAATTTGACGCTCAGACAATGGCAGATGAGATTGCCCTTGAATTGGAAAGGTTCGGTCCTTTGAAGTTTAAGATGATTGCATATAAAACACTAGATAAAATAATGAAAGCTGGAGCATTGGGAACTGAAATAAGATTAAGCGGAAAGCTTCCTAGTTCAAGAGCAAAATCTTGGAGGTTTGCGCAAGGATATTTAAAAAAAACTGGAGATAGTGCTAAAGTAGTTGATAGAGCACAGGCAAGGGCAGAAACAAAACCAGGGACTGTTGGAGTAAAAGTAAGCATATTATCTCCTCATGCCCAATTAAAAGATAGAATAAGAATAGATGATCAGCTTATCTTAAAACTAAGGGAAAATACAGAGAAAATTGAAGAGAATAAAGTAAAGAAAAAATCAGCTAAAAAAATTATAGATAAAGAATAAAATGGCATCATTAAAAACAAAAAGTATCAAAGAAATGGGCAAAGAAGAGAAGGAAAAAAAATTGAAAGAATTAAAATTAGAATTAATAAAAGCAAAAGTTAGCGCTTCAAAAACAGGGGGTGCTAAGATCAAAGAAATTAAAAAAATTATTGCAAGAATGCTCACACTCAATAAATAAAATGAAAACAAATATTTTCAATAATTTAAATTCTTGTGGCTTAATTGCCGATAAGGACGAATTTAAATAACATGGAAATATGTCCAAAATGTGGCTTGCCTCAGCAAGCTTGCGTATGTGAACAGATAGTAAAGAGTTCACAAAAGATAAAAGTAACAACAGAAAAAAAACGATATGGGAAGATAGTTACTATGGTTACAGGATTCGAAAGTGGAATAGATATAAAGAAAATCGCAAAGGCTCTGAAAAATGAGCTTGCTTGTGGTGGGACTTACAAAGACAAGATAATTGAACTTCAGGGAGACCACATAAAAAAAATAAAACCAATGCTTGTCAAACTTGGATTTGATGAGGAATCAATTGATTAAACTATAAAAACAAAAAATGAAAAATAAAAAAACAGAGAAAAAAGAAACAGGCAAGGGAAAAGCAGAACAAGCTATAGCTGGATGCAATGACAAAGACTGCCATATTCACGGAAACTTAAAAGTAAGAGGAAGGACTTTTGAAGGAAAAGTCACAAGTAAATTCCATAAAAGAATTGCAATAGAATTTGAAAGAATGATTTATATAAAGAAATATGAAAGATATGCTAAATCAAAGACAAAAATTCATGCAAGGCTCCCTATTTGCATGGAAAATGAAATCAATATTGGAGATTTAGTAAGAGTTCAAGAGTGCAGGCCGTTAAGCAAGATAATTCATTTTGTAGTCACTAAAAAAATAAAAGGAAAGGAAGAAAGATGAAAGCAATAAGTGCAAAGGCTACAGCAGGGCTAAATTTAGGAGCAGTAGTAGTTGCAGCCGACAATAGCGGAGCAAAAATTGTAAGAATAGTTTCAGTTAAAAGAGCAAAAGCAAAAAAAGGAAAACAAGTATGCGCAAAGATGGCTGATTGGGTAAAGGTTAGTGTCAGAAAAGGGGTTCCTGACATGAAAGGAAAAGTATTTGATGCTGTTGTAATAAGGCAAAAGAAGCCGTACAGAAGATTAAATGGAGAGAGAATTGCATTTGAAGACAATGCTGTTGCAATACTAAAAGATGACAAAGGCAATCCAAAAGGCACTCAGATTAAAGGTCCAATTGCAAGGGAGGTGATGGAGCGATGGTCGTCAGTGGCTAAAATCGCTTCAGTAGTATATTAAAATGAAAAAAAAATTTAATACATCTTGGAAATCAAGCAAACAGCCTAGAAAACAGAGAAAATATCTAGCTAATGCTCCATTGCATATTAAAAAGAAGTTTGTTAGTGTAAATTTATCAAAAGAATTAAGAAAAAAATATGGAAAAAGAAATATTCCTGTAAAAAAAGGGGATAGTGTAAAAATAATGAATGGGAAATTTAAAGATAAGCAGGGAAAAGTTACAAAAGTAAACTTAAACAAATCAAAAATAATCATTGAAGGTTTACAGATTAAAAAACAAGATGGGTCAAAAGTTAATATATACTTACAGCCATCAAACATGCAGATCATTGAATTAAATTTGGAAGATAAAAAAAGAAGTAAAAGTTTAGAAAGTGGAATTAACATTGAGCATAAAAAAGAAGAAAAAAGTGAGAAGAAAGAAATTAAAAAGCCAGAATCAAAAAAAATAAGTAAAGTTAAGGAGAAGAAATAATGCACTTAAAAAGGCAAAAAGTTCCAAAAAATTATCCAGTAGAAAGAAAAGGCACAGCTTACATAGTCAGGGCTAACTTTGATTACAGAAAAGGGATGCCGTTATTAGTTGTATTAAGAGATATACTCAAAGTTGCCAGGACAAAAAAAGAGGTAAAGAAAGCGATTCATTCAAAAAATATATTAGTCAATAACAAAAATGCTGTAGATGAGAAAAACAGTGTTTTATTGTTTGACACTTTAACACTTGTCCCTTCAAAGAAGCATTACAGAGTAGAATTATCAGAAGTAGGAAAATTTGAAATTAAAGATATAACTGAGTCCGAAGCAAATAAAAAAATCTCAAAAATAGTAGATAAGAAAACATTAAAAGGCAAGAAAACCCAGCTAAATTTAGGAGATGGAAGAAATTTCCTGTCAGACATTAAATGTAATATTAATGATTCTATTTTGATTAATTTCAAAGATAAGAAAATAGAAAAATGCCTTCCATTAAAAGAAAAGGCAAATGTGATTGTCTTTGAAGGTAAACATATTGGAGAGAAAGGAAGTGTTAGTAAAATTATAGAAGGAAGAAAAATGGCGGAATTAAATGTAAACACCAAAAAAATCAATGTTTTAATTAAACAATTAATGGCTATAGAATAAAATGAGCAAAAATATACAAAATCCTATGAGAGAAATAAAAATAGAAAAAATAGTTATGGGTATAGGTGGAACCGGGGAAAATCTTGAAAAAGGGGTAAAACTATTGAAGCTGTTAACTGGAAGAAAACCATCTAAGACAAAATCAAGTAAAAGAATTCCTTCATTAGGGGTTAGGCCTGGATTAGAAGTAGGAGCAGTTGTTACTATCAGGAAGGGTATGGATGAGACTTTAAAGAAAATGTTGCTAACAATCGACAATAAATTAAGGAAAAAGCAATTAAGCAATAACAATTTCTCTTTTGGAATAAAAGAGTATATAGAAATTCCTGGAATTGAATACCAAAGAGAGATTGGGATTATGGGTTTTGATGTTACAGTTGTGTTTAAAAGAACTGGAAGAAGAGTTAAATTAAGGAAGATAAACAGGGGGAGAATCCCTCAAAGGCAACGAATCTCAAAAGAAGAGATAATTAAATTTATGGAAGATAAATTCCATACAAAGTTTGTATAAGATGACAGCAAGTGACTGGAGAAAAATATTAAAGCAATTAAATGGCAAGGCTGCAGTTAAGGAAAAGTTTTTGAAACATTGCAGACCAAAAGAGAGAAAAAGTGGAATAGCTGCCAAAAAATGTGAGAGATGCGGAAGATTTGGGGCACATATAGGCTCATACGGATTAAATTTATGCCGACACTGCTTCAGAGAAGTTGCTGAAGAAATCGGATTCAAAAAGTACAATTAGGAGAAAATAAGATGAAGATTAAAATTTTCAAGCAATTAAATTTTAAAATAAATATGGAAGGAATTTAAAAATGTCACAAGATATTGTTGCTGATGCACTAAATATGATAAAGAATGCAAAAAATGCTGGAAAAGAAACTGTGAAAATAGATAAAATTTCAAATTTGCTAATTGAGATTTTAAAAATAATGAAGCAAAAGGGAGCTATAAAAAAATATAAAATAGACAGTAAAGAAAAATCCCTAGAAGTAACAATTGGGGAGTTATCTGAATGCAAGGCCATAAAACCAAGATTCAGTGTTGATAGGAAACAAATAGAAAAATACAGGAGAAGGTATTTACCTTCTAGAAATATTGGTACTGTAATAATCTCTACAAATAAAGGGCTTGTAACTAACGAAGAAGCTCAAGAAGAAAAAATTGGAGGGTGCTTAATTGCATATTTTTACTGATGAAAAAAGAATTATTCCAAGAAATTGATATCCCAAATGAAGTAGAAGCAAAAATAGATGGTAATAAATTAACTGTCAAAGGGCATGAAGGAAAGATAGAAAAAAAGTTCAACATAGGAAAACTAATTTTTGAAAAAAAAGAAAATAAGATAATTATAAAATACAATAAAGCAACAAAAAAAGAGAAAAGAAATATGAATTCAATCGCAGCACATATAAAGAACATGATAAAAGGTGTTCAGAAAAAATTCGAATATAAATTAAAAATATGTTTTAGCCATTTTCCAATAACTGTGGATGTTCAAGGAAATAAGGCTGTAATAAAAAATTTCTTGGGGGAGAAGATTCCTAGAAAGAGTGAAATTATAGAGGGAAGTGAGATTAAAGTGGATAAAGAGTTCATAACAGTAACATCTGCTGAAATAGAATTAGCAGGGCAAACAGCGGCAAACTTAGAAAATGCTACCAAAGTTGGAAAGAGGGATAGAAGGGTCTTCCAGGATGGAATATTTATTATAAATAAACATGGGAAGGAAATATAATGAAAAAATTTCTTAGAAGAACATGGGGCAGATATTCTAAGTTAGGGAAAGGCAGAAAGAAAAAACAAACTTGGAGAAGCCCAAAAGGAAGACATAACAAGATGAGGGAAAAGGAAAAAGGATATCCTGCATTAGTGAGTGTTGGTTATAGAAAAGATAAAAGCACAAGAGGAACAATTGATAATAAAAAACCAGTATTGGTCAACAATATTAAAGATTTATTATCAATAAAAAAAGATGAAATCGCAATCATAGGACGTGTTGGAAAAAGGAATAAGATAGAAATGGCAAAAAAAGCAAGAGAATTAAAAATTCAGATTCAAAATTTAAAAATTGAAAATATCTTGAGAAAACCTGAGGATAAAAAGAACAATGAATCTAAGTAAGAAAAAGGCATTAGCTGCAAGAACACTAAATGTAGGGGAAAAAAGAATTGTATTCTTACAGTCTAGACTGAATGAAATTAAAGAAGCTATAACCAAGCAAGATATAAGAGATTTGCAGAAAGAAGGGGCAATAGTTATCAAGGAGGTTAAAGGAAGGAGGAAAACTATAAAAAAATCTGGGAAAAGAAGTACAGGAAATGTTAGAATGGTAGTAAACAGAAAAAAACAAGTATATGTAATGCTAACAAGAAAGCTAAGAAAAGATATTTGGAATATGAAAAAACAAAGAATGCTGCAAAATGAAGAGATTGAGGATATAAGAAAAAAGATAAGGAATAGATTCTTCAAAAGTAAAGCTCATTTAAAAAAATATGTTGGAGATTTAAAAAAATGAAAAACAACAAAAACATGAAATTTTTGAGCCTTTCATTTTTTAGGAGAATAATTAATAAAAAATGAAAACAATAAAAAGAAGAAGAAAAGAATATAAAACAGACTACTTAAA
>CAZXWV010000003.1:5166-14119 GCA_964644735.1 Candidatus Woesearchaeota archaeon | reverse complement strand
AGGTAAAACTCAAGGACTTTTTGATCTGCAAAAAACAATATATCTTTCCCCACCTATCTCAAAATCATCAAGCACTTTAAAATTCTCTTTGATAAAATCAATAATCCAATTTCTCTTGGCTTTAAATTTAACTCTTTTGACCATGCTTTTTGTTGCAAAGCTTACAGCAATAATATCTGCTAAAGGAACAATCTCCAAAAGCAATTTTTTTGAGTAGTCTCTTTTTAGCATTTCTAAAGAATCTAGTGTTTTAAACAAAAAAACAACCTTGGGATTTTTTTGTTTTTCAATAAGGCTTTTTATTTTCTCTAATTCAAACAAACTTAAATGAAATGCTTTCCCAGAAATACCATTTTTAGTAAAATAATTATTCGTTAGTTCAACAAGCTGGCCAATTCCCTCAACCGCTGTGTAATTTACATTATATTTTAATCTTCCAAAATAATTATAGCTAAAACCATTAATTCCAGCTCCTAAATCAATTATGCTCAATTGTTCTCCAAGTTTATTCAAATTTAAAATTCGCCCATAAATTTTTTCATAATACGGCAACCTTTCCCTTGTAGAAAGATGCTTCCTTAAAATCCATTCAGGAGATTTATCCTTCAATGAAAGAATTTTTTTGCTTGTAAATGCAGAGAATGCTTTTCTTAATAAATCTCTTGTGAGTTTAACTTTTTCTTCATCAGTATATCTTTCCTTGTCAAAATTTTCAAAGGCTAATGCCACATCTTTTTCCGGAAGTTGGGAGAATTCCTTTTTCTGAATTATCTTGTCTATAATTTCCTGCTTATTCATTAAATTTTTAAGGAAATATATCTTATTAAGATTATGGCCTCTACAAACCAATCCCCTGAATATCAGAAAGCTCATGGAAAATTTATTTCAGCTAAGACAGATGATGAGAGATTAGAAGCATTAGAAGATATGATTAAAGAATGCCCAAAACATAAATCAGCTGAAAATATGCTTGCAAATTTGAGAACAAGGTATAAAAAACTAAAAGAAAAGAAAGAGAAAGGGAAAAAAGCTGGGAAAGGGGGGAAAGTCGGGATAAAAAAAGAAGATATGCAGGCAGTTATCATAGGAGCAACAAACTCTGGAAAGTCCTCATTGATTTCAAAATTAACAAATGCAAAACCGCAAATATCTGAAATTGAGTTTACAACAACTTACCCAATGGTTGGAATGATGGATTATGCTGGAACAAATATACAGCTTATTGAAATTCCTGCTTTTGAGTCAGAGTATTATGACAGAGGGATTGTAAATTCAGCAGATACAATTTTAATTTTAGCAACAAATTTAAATGAGATAAAAAAGCTTGAAGAGGGGCTGGAAAAGGCACATGGAAAAAAGATTATGATTATTAATAAAACAGATGAATTAACTGAAAATGAAAAAAGAAAGATTTTTGCAACACTTTCATCAAAAAAATACAATTTTGTTTTGATTTCTGTTAAAACTGGAGAGGGTATTGAAAGATTAAAAGATAAAATCTTCCAAAGTTTTGATAAGATAAGAGTTTATACTAAAGAGCCTGGAAAAGAAAAATCCAAAAAACCAGTAATCTTGAATCCAAATTCAACTGTAAAGGATATTGCTGAAAAAATTCTTAAGGGTTTCAGTAAAAAAGTCAAAGAAACAAGAATTTGGGGGCCTTCATCAAAATTTCCAGGGCAGAAAGTTGGATTCCAGCATCACTTAAAAGATTTGGATGTTGTTGAGTTTAAAACTAGATAAATTAATCCATTCCTTCAATTAATTTTTTCAGTTCAACTATTCTCTTTTGGGACATATGTTTTCTTACAGGCTCCAAGATATTAATTATCTCTTCTGCAACAATGTTTTTCAGGTCTAAAGGGTGCAATCCTTCCTCATAAGCTTTTTCAAGTTCTTCATAAGTTTCAAATAAAATATCCCCTCCATATTTCTTGTCTCTTTTTATCCTTAGTTTTTCTTTTTTTGGGAAAATTATATGCTTACAAATCTGTAAAATTGGATTTCCTTTGATTTGTTTTTCAGGGCAGAATGATTTTCTTATTTTATTTCTTATGCTTTCCGGGTCCTCATCAATCATTATTCTTGAATTCGGAATGCTAGATGACATTTTTCCTCCAGTTAATCCAACCATATCATCATGATGGATTGCTATTGGAGGTTTATACCCCAACTCAGGAAGATTTTCCCGCATTAGCATATGTATTTTTCTTTGAGGCATATCCCCAAAAACAATGTCTGCTTTCAAGTGCTTGGCATCAACTGCCTGCATTAATGGATAAATCATCTGAGCAACATGGGGGTCTTCCTCCTCCCTGGCAATTATTGACATTGATCTTTTTGCCCTTAATACTCTCACTTTTAGCGATAATTTTAAAACATCTAAAAAATATTCATGATTTAATTGAAAATCACTTCCTAAGACATAATCCGCTTTTTTCATATCAACCCCTAATGCAGCAAACCCCTCTTTGTACAATTCAGCCACATGCTCTACTTTCGAAAGACTTCCTTTTTTGTTTAAGTATGCATGCAGATCAGCACAAAGCAATTTTAATTTTAATCCTGCTTTTTGAAAATCAATATGTTTGTTAACCCCAATCAGAGTCCCAATATGCAACCCCCCTCCAGAAGGTTCAAATCCATGATAAACAACTATCTCTTTTTTCTCCTTCAAAAGATTCTTTAATTCTTCCTCACCAATAATTTCAAGAGTATTTCTTTTTATTAATTCTATTCTTTTATCAGTATTCATGACCATATTAAAGAAAAAGAATTATGATTATTAAATCTTACTAAATTTATTGGAGACCATATGATATAAAGAATATGTTTGCATCAGGTATATCCTCTTTCACTTTTAATAATATTTTTTCTAATTCAGAATGTTTAAAGGATAGTTCTTGAAAGTTCTCTTCTTCAGAGCCGGCTTTTACCATTTGCCCTACATAAAAGTCAATAGGAGATTGTGGATTTAATGGAGAAAGTTTAACATATCTAAGTGTATTTTCTGCATCATTTTTTCTCCTAACAAATTCAAAAGTTTTAGAAAAAACAAGCCCATATGAACTGAGAATATCTTCTACCTCTTGCTTATCTTTTCCAGTTATTCTCTGCCCAACAATAATATATGATGATATCATCTTAATATGTCAAAGGGACATTATTTAAATCTTTCCATAATTGTAATTTTAAAGTGGTTACTATGACATTTATTATAAGATATTTATAAAAAATAGTGTTGATTCAAATTTTAATATTTTTATTAGGAGGAGTTTTAGCCGGAACTTTCACAGGCCTGACTCCAGGATTGCATATAAATCTTGTTGGAGTTTTTCTTGTTTCCTTGTCTGCTTCATTGCTTAGCTCATTAAATCCAATTTATATTGTGGTTTTTATTGTGGCTATGGCAATCACCCATACTTTTGTTGATTTTATTCCGTCTGTGTTCTTAGGTTGTCCTGACACAGATACAGAATTATCAATATTACCAGGGCATGAATTGTTAAAACAAGGGCTGGGATATGAAGCTGTAATTTTAACCTGTTATGGTAGTTTAGCAGCAGTTTTGATTCTAATTTTAATTTTAGTTCCATCTATTTTAATAATGCCAAAAATATATAGTCTAACAAAAAACATACTTCCATATTTGCTTATTGGCGCCTCTATTTTTTTAATCTCTCTTGAAAAAAAGAAATTTTCTGCTTTAGTTGTTTTTTTAATAACAGGAATATTAGGGTGGAGTGTTTTAAATATGGGATTAGTTAAAGAGCCATTATTGCCGTTACTCACAGGGCTTTTCGGAAGTTCTATGTTAATCATTAGTATTAAAACAAAGGCTCTTATTGCAAAACAAGAGGTTACAAAACCTAAAACAAGAATTATAAAGCCGTTAATTGGTGCAGTAATCGCATCTCCTTTATGCAGTTTTCTCCCTGGACTTGGAAGTGGTCAGGCGGCAATAATAGGAAATTTAATCTCAAAAACAGATAAAAAAGGTTTTTTAATTCTTCTAGGAGCGACAAATACTTTAGTGATGGGAGTTTCATTTATATCATTGTATGCTATTTCCAAAACAAGGTCAGGAGCTGTAGTTGCAATTAAAGAATTAATAGGAAATTTATCAGTTGAGATTTTGATATTAATAATGGCAGTGGTTTTAATTTCAGGAATAATTTCTTTTTTCTTAACAGATTTTCTGGCTAAATTTTTCTCACAGAGAATAGAAAAAATAAACTATTCTCTTCTCTCACTATTAACATTAGTAATATTAGTATTAATCACTTTTTTTGTCTCTGGATTGATAGGGTTTGTAGTTTTACTGGTTTCTACACTCACAGGGATTTATTGCATTTCTTTAGGAGTTAAAAGAACAAATATGATGGGTTGTCTGCTCTTGCCGACAATTTTATTTTATCTAATCAGTTAAATAAAGTTAGTTCCCACCAAATCTTCTCTTTCTTTTTTTAAACTCATTAATAGCTTTTTTTAATTCTTTTATGTCAAAATCAGGAAAATATTTTTTAGAAAAATATAATTCAGAATAAGTTGATTGGAATGGCATAAATCCAGACATTCTTTGCTCTTTTGAAGTTCTGATAATCAAATCAGGGTCAGGAATGTCAGCAGTATCCAGGTAATTGGAAAAAGTTTTTTCATCTATTTTTTTCTTTTTGTCTTTAATAATTCTATTAACAGCCCTGATTATTTCATCCCTCCCCCCATAATCAAGGCATAACTGGAGATTAAAGTCTGTATAATTTTTTGTTTCTCTTTCAAGATTCTCTATTGCGTCTAATAACTTTTTTGGGATTCTGTCTCTTCTCCCAAGGTATCTAAATCTTAATCTATTTTTACCTGCATCATTTCTTAATTTTTTAATATTTTGAAAAATGATGTTGAAAATGCTATTTATTTCTTTTTTATCTCTTTTCCAGTTTTCAGTTGAAAATCCCCATAATGAAATATATTTTACTCCAAGTTTTTTTGCCTCACTAATTGAAGAAATAAACTTGCTGTAATCTGCTGCTTTTTTATGTCCCATCATAAAATTCAGCCCTCTTTTTCTAGCCCATCTTCTATTTCCATCAGGAATTATTGCTATATGAATTGGTGGTTTTTTAGCAGATATGCCCGAAATTTTGAAAAGATTAAAAATTGAATTAATTTTATCTTTTAAAAAAGAGTATTCTTTGATAATAACAAATGAACTATATTTTTTTGACGGTCGCCCCCAACTTTCATGAAAACTTTTAATATAAGAAAACCCTGGATTAGATTTTATCCATAAAATAAATTCATTTAAATCTGGTTTAGATCCTTGTATTATAATTTTTATACCCCCATCTTCAAGATTTTTTACAAAACCATTTAAATTTTTATTATCTGCAAATTTTTTAATTTTATTTCTAAAACCAATTCCTTGCACTCTTCCTTCTAATAATATCTGCAATTGTTCCATATTAATAAAGAACTTGAAAAACTAGTTTTTAAGGTTTATGAAGGATTAGAACCACTGATCCAATTTATTTTGTTTTTCAAGTTCTTTTCCAAAAACAGAATCAATATATCTTTTTGTGAGTTCAAGACTTTGTTTAATATAAGTGGAAAGGTTGTATTTACTTGCTAAATTTAATGCAAGATCTAAATATTTTTTTATTCCTCCTTCATGGATTGTTAGGATTATTTTTCCTCCGCATTTTAGGCAAACCCCTGATAAAGGAGGTCTTCTGATGCTTTCATTACAAGCAACACATCTAAACCCTTGCATTGAAAATTTTCTCAAATTACCCCTTATGTCCCTGATAAAATGCCTTTCTATTATCAGTCTAGCGGTATCAGATGTGTCAACTGCTCTAATTTTTTCGGCAAGCTCCATTTGATGTTTAACTTTATCCTGCATAGTTGGAAGCAGTTTATAAGAAGAACATGCAACACCATCATTAAAGTTAGATGTATCATGAGTAAATCCTATATTTAAGAAAGGATTTTTTCCTTCCCTTAAAGCTGATTTTACATTATTCATTTTTATTTCTGAAGAATGTTTTCTTTCATCAGCTAGTCTGTATAAATTAATTGGATATTCACTAGTCATCTCTAAATCTAAAATCTGGTCGTCCACCTCTCCTGCATCAATCTTAGCATTTAATACAAGAGGAGCATCCTGAGTTCCTCCTCTATGGCTCGGTAAAAATCCCTTTGAAAAATTTAGCAGAACATCTCCTAAAAGCATAATTGCCATTTCATCTCCATCACAGTCTCTTCTTATAGCTGCATGCATATATGGAGAAGCAAATATCCCCTGAATATTTGAAAAACCAATGAATCTGCAAACAACCCCTGCACAGTTATGCGGAGCCATACACACCCCCATCTTTCCAATTAAATCCTCCTTTGTTTTTACATTGTAAATTTTATTCATTCCATAGAATCTTACAAGCAAATCATCAACAAATTTACAAATTTTAATAAAAACCTCATCTACTCTCTCATCAATAGACTCCGATGAGTTCGGTAAGACAACATCATGTGGCATCAATTCTAAAATTTGATCTTCATCAACAAGATCTTTTCCAAAAATATCTTTATCATACCCTAATTCTTTTAATTTCTCAATATTCACAGAAATCTCTTTTGGTTTGAATGATATCAAAGGTAGCTCAGTAGCATCAACTCTAATTGTCCCGTCTTTATTAACCTGTAAATTATACATTGCCCTTAGTATTCCCTTACATAAATTTTCAATTTTATGTTCTGCAGAAGAAGTTCCCCTAATTCCTTTAATCAGAGGGGGAACATCTTCATTATTTAATTTTAATTTTTCTTTAGCTTTTTCAAAATAATAGGATATATCTAAATCCAAATTACAAAACTGTTGGCATTTTTTCTCATCACCATTTTCATTTTTATTTAATGATTTTTCAGCTGTTTCAAAAAAATAATATTTTTTCTTGCAGACAGACCCACAGTTCTCACATGCAGAATAAATTGTTTCCTTATTACATTTTTCACAGTAATAAAGAGGGAAACTGCTTCTTATTGTGCCTTCTTCCAAAGCTGCCTGAATGCTCCTTAATCTTCCACCTTCTTTTCCAACAGGAAATAAAATATTTGGACTTCCAACTAGTTTTCTAAGTTTTGCTTTTTCAGGCCTTCCCATCCTTGCCCCGATAAAATCTCCTGCTTTGTCTTTTATTTCGAATTCAGAAAGATGATTGATTATATTTAAGACATTTTGTTCTAAATAAAACTCTTTCAAATCTAAATTAAGATTAATTTTTTGTCCTTTTTCATACAATACCTTTGGATTAATCCCAATATTAGCTAGCAAGGCCTGACTATTTTCTTTATTTATAACAACATTTTCAAGTGTAACATCATGTTCAATTCCTAATAACTCTAATGCTCTTTTCCCAGAAGCAAATTTATCTTGTTCTAGTTTACTATATGGCAAGATTATTTTTTCATCAAACACGGAGTTTCTTATCCATTCAATAAGTTCTAAAAAATAAATCTTTGAGATTTCCGTCCAATAAAAGATAAATTTTGGATGAAGAGGAATTTTATATTTTCTACTTATATTAACAGCTTCTTCAAAAGAAACAGTAAAACAATTAATATTCTCTTCTAGTTCCGGAGCTTTTTCTCTAAAATCTAATTTCCACCACTCTTCAACATATCCTGGTTTTATTAGTTCATAATTCCTATTAGCAAGATCACTAAATGGAAATAATATATCTCCTAAATAAATTATTTCATCCACATCAAGATACAATTTTTTTGCTTCTTCCTTTGATTTAATTTGCTTCACACTCCCATTGAATAATTTGACTATTGGACCTTCAATTGAATCACAGGGGGTAATTGCACATCCTTTTGTTGGCTTTTCTATTTTTAATTGAGTTCCAGTAGCAATAAAATTGTCTGTGATAGCCATTGTTGCAGGATGAATCGATGCTGCACTAAAACCAGATACCCTTCCCCTACCATATCTAAATCTAAATCCTCCAGATTTTGATGGATGCCCAAAAATAGGTCTTCCTGCAACCAAATCCTGGATATATGTTGGAGAGTTATCTGTTTTCTTTACTCCTCTTTTTTTATTAAGAGTAACATATTCATCTAAAAAATTCCATGCACTCAATTTGAATCCTTTTTTTCTTAATGTAAAGATATATCTTTGAATTTTTGCGGCTTTCTGTGCAATCCCTTCTCCAATTACAAGACAGAATCCATTCCTAAGAAGATTAGTTTCAATTCTTTCTAAATTTTTATAATTTGAAACTTCTATTTTCTCAGACGGCTCACCATTAACCTGTAAAGGAATATTTTTAATAAGGAATATTATCTCTTCTTCTGTGGGCATATATTGCAAATTAGTTATCCTTTCATGATAATCTTGTATTTCTGTAACAGCTCGTTTAATTTCTTCTTCTGTCGGATCATATTTATCATAACCAAATATCTCTCTTAAATGATCAATGATAACTAATGAAAACGCCTCTCCTGTTCCTCCGGCACTTCTTATTGGACCGGAAAAGTATGGTGAAAAATATTCTTTACCATTTCTTGTTTTCATAATTTTTATTTCAGTAAGTCCTTCTATAGGGGAGGATACTACTCCTAAAGTTAAATATGCAAAACCTATTCTTGCACCAGCATCAATTGCATGAAGCAGACTAGAAAACTGGCAAAATTTTTGTTTCGCAACATCCTCTGCAATTTGAAGGCATACAGCTGGATCAAGTTTTCCATGTTCTTTCTCCAATTCTAAAATTCTCTTCGCAATCCCAGAACCCATCATTTGAGGATAAATAGTAGAAATTAAGGCAACAACTTTCTCAGCCATACTCATTGCTAATGGAATCTCTACTTTATTGACAGGATCTAAATTCTTTTTTCTTGCTTCTTCAGCTATGTTGTAAATTAATTTAACTTCTTTCTCTAAATTTTT
>CAZXWV010000003.1:2147-5066 GCA_964644735.1 Candidatus Woesearchaeota archaeon | reverse complement strand
CCCATTCTCTCTTGAAAAGGAGTTTTGCTTTCCCATGTGGACACAGATATTGTAAGAATATTATTATAATATGAAACCGCACTTTTATGTGTATGGCCTGAAACAAATATGTCTGGAATATCTTTTATCATTAAAGCATCATCATTAGAAGGAAAGTAGAGTGTTGAAGAGTGTGAAGGGGCCAAATGCCGATTTTTAAGAAGATAGTGCATCAGTTTATCTGGCGTATGCACCGCTTTCTCTTTCATCAATCTTGGAATATTATTTGCATAATAATGATATGAATATCCATGATAAACTAAAACATTAAATCCAGAAAAATCTTTTTTTGCACCAATATTTACTTGAAATGGATTTTCAATTAAAATAACATTTTTTAAATTGTACAGTGGCCACGCATATTTTTCATCAGGTAATGGCTGTGGCTCCATAATCCGTATACCATCGTGATTTCCAGGACAGATGATTATTTTTATATCTCTTCTTATTTTACTTAATATTTCTGCTAATTTTTCAAATTGCCCTTCAAAATCTTTAATCTCCAATTCTTTTTCTTGCTCCGGGTATATCCCAACACCAGCTACAGAATCCCCAACAATAAAAAGATATTTTATCTTTTCTACTTCGGGTGTATTTGGAATTTTTCCATTTAGATAATCAATAAATTTAAGAAAGTTTTTTTCTAAAAAGAGTTTGCTTCCAACATGCATATCTCCAATGAATAAGACATACTC
This sequence comes from Candidatus Woesearchaeota archaeon, assembly GCA_964644735.1. Lineage (GTDB taxonomy): Archaea > Nanobdellota > Nanobdellia > Pacearchaeales > GW2011-AR1 > WAQV01. Next base: position 4,332 of record CAZXWV010000003.1, on the reverse strand, counting down.
TTCAACATAAGATTTTTTTCTCTCTTGAATCATTGCCTCTGGAAAAATTAAGTCATTTGCAAAAAATATTTCTCTACTTCCAGAACCCTTAAAAGCTAATACAGAGTCTAAAGCTATATCTTCCGCCTTCTCATAAATTTCTGGTTTATTTCTATTTATTATCACTTTAATTTTCCCGGTTAAATCTTCTACTTCTAACAGGATATTTTTATTCTTAGTGATTTTTTTGTCCGCAACCATGCCGATTATTGAAATCCCTTGCCTATTTCCAGAAATTTTATTTATTGAGATAAGTTGATTTAATTCCGGTCGCTCTTGCAGAATTTCTTTCATTTTAACTAATCTACCTCTGAAATAATTCACAAAATCCCCAACCTCTAGTTTTTTACTCTGAAGATGAGAAGTAGAAATGATTTTAACATCCTCGTCTATTTTTGAATTAAAAGATTTGTTTTTTTCATTAACAATAGGATGATGGAGGATGTTTATTATATCCTGGTCGGGAATTATTGGTGTTGAAATTTCCTTAGATATTTGTATACTCAACCCAAGTTTTATTTTGAATCTCTCTAATTTCTTTTGGGATTCTTTTGGAAGATCTAAAAAAAATTTATTTACCTGCTCCTTATTATCACTCAAAACATTCTTGGTTATTACACTATTTTTGGTATAACTCTTAATTTTCTCTATAATTAATTTTATTGATTCTATATCTTCTGAATCATTAAAAAGATTTAGCACTTCATTATCAACTAACATTCCCTTTTCTAGACAAAATTTTAATATCTCCTTTGAATTCATTGTAATTTAAATTAATTTAATTAATGCTAAATATAGGCTATAGATTCTCTGATAATTTCTTTTACTTTGTTAATTATATTTTTTGTGATTGCTAATTTTATCTCTCTCATTCTTCCACCCCTTCCTTTTGAAATTATTCTCACATTAATAACTCCTAACATATCAAACTCTTGAATAATATCACTCACTCTCCTCTGGGTTAAAACCTCCATTTTATTTTGAAGGCATAAATCTTGATATAAATTATATACATCTCCAGTAAAAATAGGGTTATCTTTTTGCTTTTCAGATAGATTAATAATAGAATACAAAACTAGTTGAAATTGTTTCGGTTCGCTTCTAATAACATCTAAAATTTTATCTCTTTCTATCTTATTATTAGCTTCATCTATATGTTTTAAATGAATTTTACCAGATCCGTCCCTTTCTGCTAATTCCCCTGCAATTCTTAACAAGTCTAAAGCTCTTCTTGCATCACCATGCTCTCTTGCGGCAAATGCGGCGCATTTAGCTATAACCCCTGCTTGTAAAACACCATCCTTAAATGCCTTTTCTGATCTCTTAGTTAGAATATCTTGTAGCTGTAATGCGTTATAAGGGGAGAAAACAATTTCTTCTTCTGAAAGAGAACTCCTTACTCTCGGGTCAATATTATCTAAAAAGGTTAAATCATTACTTATACCAACGATGCAGATTTGTGTTTTTGATAACTCAGAATTAAGTCTAGTTAAATTATACAAAAACCCGTCAGAAATTTTTTTAACCGTTTGGTCAATTTCATCAAGAATTAAAACAACTAGTTGCTTCTCAGAATCAATAATCTCTATAAATTTACTATACACCGCTTCTGTTGGTAGCCCTGTGGATGGGATTTTCCCCCCCATTTTCCTAATTAATTCTGCCAAAATTCTATATTCTGTATCAGCAACTTTTTTTAATTTACAATTCAAATATTCAACTTTTAATTTAAAATCAGATTCTTTTTTTATTCTTCCCATAAGTTCGGTTTTTACATACTGTATAGATAGGGTTTTTCCGGTTCCTGTTTTTCCGTATAAAAATAAATTGCTAGTTTTTTCCCCTCTTAAAACCGGGGCAAGTATAGAAGCAATTTGTTTTATTTGTTCATCTCTATGAATTATTTCTTCTGGATTATAATTAGTCTGCAAAATTAATTTATTTTTAAAAATAACATTCTTATCAAAAGAGCCAAAAATATTGTTAAGGGGTGTGTTCATTTTTCTTTTTTATTAAATTTATATTGTTTCTAATATATTCTCTCACACGTTAATTTCTAATGGAAATGTGTGTATTTAAATATATATCAACGGAAAAAAGGGTTTTATTATATAAAGAATTATAACTACTATTAAAGAAAAACACC
>CAZXWV010000003.1:0-2137 GCA_964644735.1 Candidatus Woesearchaeota archaeon | reverse complement strand
TTAATTGTTTTTATTATAAATAATATATAATATATAATATAAATATTTATAAAATTAAATAAAAAAGAAAAAAATAAATTTTTCTTTATAAGTCTTTCTATAGGAAATAATGGGGTGTGGGTGTTGTTTTTACTGCAAATTATGAAATAATATATAGTTTTAAATCTATTTATGGTCACAGAAAAGTTTATAAATTATTTTCTTTATCTTTTCTTATGCAAACTGAGAAAAATCCATATAATTCAATTCTTGGGAAGATGGTTGTAACAAAAGAAGGAAAAAGGTTAGGGTTTGTTAAAGATGTGACTTTTGAAACAACATCCGGGGAGATTATTAGTTTGGTTGTTAAAGACCCAACACTCTATACAAAAAACCTTAATTTGGAAAAAGTTGGTTCAAATGAGGTTTTAGTTCCATATACTTCAATTATTGCTATCGGGGATTTTGTTATTATTTCTGAAGAAGATTTAGTATAAAATATGTGTAGGTTCATGACATATCTCGCCCGCGTGTACACCAAAATCTAAAATAGAAATCCTTATAAACACTTTTTTAATTAAATTGTTGATATGAGAATCATCGGTTTTAATTTTAGTAAGATTAGTGTAGAGAAATTAGCAGATAAAGTTGATAATTTAAAGATAGACACTAAAATTGATATATCTGAGATAGAGCCGGTTAAATCAGACATTTTTAAAAAAGAAGAGTTGTTAAGCATTAAATTTACCTATACAATAGATTACAGCCCTAAACTAGCAAAACTAGAGCTTGCCGGGCATATTATTATGTCTGTTGACTCTAAAATGGTAAATAATATCCTTTCTGGCTGGAAAAATAAAAAGATGCCGGAAGAGTTTAGAATAGCAATTTTCAATATTATTTTAAGAAAGGCAAACATAAAGGCCCTTGAGCTTGAAGATGAGATGAATCTACCAATACACATGCCTTTACCAAAAGTAACTAAAAGTAAAGATTGATCATTAAAATTAGTTTTAATTGCGATTATCTGAAGTTGCTGAAAGCAATTTTGGGCTTCCTGCGAAAAATCCCAGATAAGATTTGTAGAATAATCTATCACTCATCTTTAAAACTTATCTTGAAAAAGTTTAAAAGAATACCCCCTTTCTTAATTTTATGAAGATATCTAGTCAAAAAAAAGAGAAAATCTCTGAACAAATCTTGCTTGTTCTTTATTCCTCCAACCCTTCTCCTATATTCACTTCACATATTGCTAAAGAGATAGCTAGGGACGAGGAGTTTGTCAAATCTTTATTAAATGGGTTAAAAAACAAAAAACTAGTTGTAGAAATCAAAAAAAACCCAAAAGGAATAGATTATGCAAGGAGGTCTAGATGGAAACTAACTGATGGGGCTTATGAGGCGTATAGGCAGCACCAATAAAATGAAGCAGTACCCAAAAAAGATGCATGACAGCCTGCATTATTACTTTCATACAATTTTTTTACAAAAACATCTTGTTTTGATACAGAGAAAAAGAATAAACTACCTGCGCAGGAAAACTCCCTCTAAATTCTGGAGATAACTAAAATCTTCCATCATGAGTATTAAACTAAATTATGGATAGGTGCAAAAGATTATTCCGTCACTAGTAGTGGTACCTGATACTATTCGTACACTAAAACCCGAAGGGCAGCTTATCCAACCAGAACCACAAATACCATTACCCCACTTAGAACATGCATAATAAGAATTAATATCGCCAGTATTTACAAAATGTCTTTCCGCACCTCCAGTTATAATATATCCTTGAGTGCTACCTACAGTAAGATTGCTTACTATTGTTCCATTATCCACTCCGTCAGCAAACCCTCTAGGAATTCCTGAAATTTCACTCCATGCAATACCATCCTTAACTGAAGCAGTAACAGTAGGGTCAGCTTCTTCTATCTCTCCTACTGAATGTCCAACAACACTTGGCTGAGTTCCTCCGTAAGCATAAACCCCTATACCAAAAAGAATTATTATTCCAAATGCTATTAAAGTATAAATTGTTCTGTTAGATAAAATAACTCTCTCTCTCTCCATAATTTTTTTAAGAATTAATCATTTAAATAATTAACCTTTTTTAATTATATACTCAAACATCTTAAACTTTTTATACAACCTTTTTTTTCTA
>CAZXWV010000002.1:13558-15895 GCA_964644735.1 Candidatus Woesearchaeota archaeon | reverse complement strand
CCAGAGAACCGAGGTCCCAGAAAATCTTTGATTTTCTGGGCTTTCTCCCGCATATTTTTTAAACTAATTCATTCTTAAGGGAATATGCCCGGGTAGCTCAGCCTGGATAGAGCATTTCCCTCCTATGAAAAACCTTGTTTTCCACAATCCAAATGTTTTTTGAAGAGAGGAAAGGGTCGAAGGTTCAAATCCTTCCTCGGGCGTTCTTCAGGTAGACAGTAAACTTTAAAACTGTCTTATGGATATTATGTTTATCATGCGCTGGTAGTTCAGTGGCAGAATCTCTGGCTTCCAACCAGATGACTCGGGTTCGAATCCCGACCGGCGCATTTTATTCAACAATGGAACAGCAAAAAAACTGGCACGATAAGTATTATAAGTTATTATTAATAATACCAATAGTATTTCTTATTTTTTCTTTAGTTTACATAGGAATTTTTTATTCTAAAAACCAAGATTTTATTTACAAAGACATCTCCTTGACAGGAGGAACATCTGTAACTATTTATGAACAGATAGATGTTGCTAAATTAGAGCAATCTCTTTCAGAAAAACTTGAAAACTTGAATACAAGAGAGATTTATGATGTAATAACAAGAGAACAAAAGGCAGTAATTATTGAGACAAAAACTTCTGGAGAAGAGAGCAAAAAAATTCTTGAAGAGTATTTAGGGTATGAGCTTAATGATAAAAACAGCAGTTTTGAGTTTACAGGATCAGCTTTGAGCGAGAGCTTTTACAAGCAGCTTCTAATTGCTGTTTTATTCGCATTTATTTTTATGGCATTAGTGGTTTTTATTATATTCAGAACCTTTGTTCCGTCTGCTGCAGTTATTATCTCTGCTTTTGCAGACATTATAATGACACTGGTAGTTGTTAATATCCTTGGAATGGAAATATCAAGCGCAGGAATTGTCGCTTTTTTAATGTTAATTGGTTATTCAGTTGATACAGATATTCTGCTTACAACACGGATTTTAAAAAGGCATGAAGGAACTTTGAATGAGCGGCTTTCTGGGGCATTCAAAACAGGTATGACAATGACGCTAACCTCTCTTTTTGCAATAGTTTCAGCTTTGATTATAGTAAGGTCATTTTCAGTAATCTTAACTCAGATATTTACAATCATTTCTATAGGCCTTGTATTTGACATATTCAACACTTGGGTAACTAATGTTTCAATACTTAAATGGTATGTTGAAAAGAAGAAATAAAAATGAAATTCAAATTTACATTTAAAATATGGATTTTAATAATAGTGCTAGTTCTTTCACTCTTATCAATATTTGGAATGCCCCCAACATTACTCCAAAAAGGAGTTTTGATAACAAGTGTAGAAACTAATTCAACAGCATTTGAACAAGGACTAAGGCAGGGGCAGATAGTTGTATCTGTAGATGGATATAAAATCAGTAATATTGGAGATTTCTCAAATGTAATGCAAGAAAAAGAATACACTTCTAATGAAAGTGTGAAGACTATTTTTAAGACAAAATCTTCAGAAATAATATTATTTTCAAAAGATGCTCCGAAGATAACTGTTTCTGAAATCCCAAGAACTCAGATTAAAACTGGCTTGGATTTGGCAGGAGGTTCACGTGCCCTTGTACAGGCACAAGATAAAGAGTTATCTGCAGCAGAAATAAAAGATTTAGTTGACATAACAAGCAATAGGCTTAATGAATTTGGAATTTCAGATATGAAAGTCAGCTCTGTTTCAGATTTGGCAGGCAATTATTACATGCTGGTTGAAATTGCAGGAGCAACACCAAAAGAGTTAAAGGAAATATTGTCTAAGCAGGGGAAGTTCGAGGCAAAAATAGGAAATGAAACGGTGTTTATTGGAGGGGAAAGAGATATCGCCTCTGTAAGCAGAAGCGCTCAAGATGCTTTTATAGAAAGTTGCGGGCAGTCTTCAGAGGCTCAATATACCTGCAGATTTAGGTTTGTAATTTACTTGAGTGAAGATGCTGCAAAAAGACATTCAGAAATAACCTCTAAAATAGAAATAAATTCAAGCAACCCAGAATATCTTTCTAAGACATTAGACCTTTATCTTGATGATAGGCTTGTAGACAGCTTGTTTATAGGGAAAGAGCTCAAAGGGCGTGTAACAACGCAGATTTCTATTTCAGGTTCTGGAGTTGGAGAGACAGAATCAGAAGCGTATGATGATTCAGAAAAAGAAATGCACAAGCTCCAGACAATATTAATAACAGGCAGCCTTCCTTACAAGCTTGAGATAGTAAAATTAGATACCATCTCCCCTCTTCTTGGAAAAGATTTTATAAAATCAATATTTTTAGCAGGAATTATAGCTATTTTTGCTGTTTCAAT
>CAZXWV010000002.1:0-13458 GCA_964644735.1 Candidatus Woesearchaeota archaeon | reverse complement strand
TTCTTAAGAATTTTGTAAGGTATTTTAAATACCTAAGGAATAAAAAGCTAAAAAATCTTTTTAGACAAAAATGAAAGTTTTAATTACAGGAGGAGCAGGGTTTATTGGAAGCCATATTGTTGACGAGCTTATAAATAAAGGGTATGATGTTTCTATAATTGATAACTTAAGCACAGGAAAAAAAGAGCATATTAATAAAAAAGCTAAATTCTACAATGCAGATATTTTTGATAACATAAACTACATTTTTGAAAAAGAAAAGCCAGAAATACTCATTCATGCTGCTGCCCAGGTTATGTTACGGGATTCAATTAAAGATCCAATTTTTGATGCAAAAACAAATATTTTAGGGACAATAAATCTGCTTGAATCATGCAGGAAAAATAATGTTAAAAAAATAATATACACTTCAACAGGCGGAGCAAGAGTTGGAGAGCCTGAATATCTGCCCGTAGATGAAAAACATCCAATAAATCCATCTTCTCCTTACGGGATTTCAAAACATACTGCAGAGCATTATGTCTGGATGTATAACAATTTGTATGGTATAGATTACCTTATATTTTGTTTTGGAAATGTTTATGGTCCGCGGGACGATCCAAAAACAAAAAGAGTGACTGCTGTTTTTATAGACAAGATATTAAACAGAGAAGTTCCTATTATTTTTGGAGATGGAAATCAGACAAGGGATTTTATTTACGTTATTGATTTAGCAGAATTTATTGTTAAAAGCATGGAGAAAAAACCAAAACATAAATTATTTCATCTCGCAAATGGAAGCCAAATTAGTATAAATGCCCTCTTTCATATGTTAAAAGAGATGTCTGGATTTGAAGGAGATGCAAAATATCAAGATGCAATAAAAGGAGAGATTAAAGATATATGCTTGGACACTTCTTTAGCAAAAAAAGAATTAGGATGGGAGCCAAAAACCTCATTTGAAAAAGGAGTAAGAGAGACATTAAGCTACTTTAAACAATTACAATTCTCAAAGAGAAAATAAAATGCTCCCTTCAAGACACTTAATTTTAGGAGCATTCTTTTCACTGGCATTATTAGCTCTTTTCCCAAAAATAGGAGTTATCTCTTTTTTTATTATACTCTTTTCGAGTGTTTTAATAGATGTTGACCACTATATTTATTATGTTTACTCTAAAAGAGATATAAGCTTAATCAGGGCCTATACATGGTTTGCTGAAAATGAAAATAAATTTATTTCATTGCCAAGAAAAAAGAGAAATTTATTTTATGGAGGATTTTTTTTCCTGCATGGATTTGAGATTTTGCTAATATTTTTCTTTTTAGGAATTTTTATTTCAAAATATCTTTTTTTCATATTTGTGGGATTTGCATTGCATCTAATAATTGATATAATATATCAAACAATCTATATGGATAGAATTGACAAATTTTCAATTATAAACGATTTTATAAAGTTTAGAAAATTGAAATTTATTGAAGATGTTAAAGAAAAATAAAAAATATATTCAAGATGAGAAAATAAATACTGGACTGAAGTTATTAGTAAAATCATCAATTGTAATTTTTGTAGGGATTTTTTTATCTAAATTATTTACATATTTATACAGAATCCTCATTGCGAGATATTTTGGTCCAGAAGTTTATGGTATATTTTCTTTAGCATTGATTGTTTTAGGTTTTTTTATAGCCTTTTCATTGCTAGGGTTAACAGAGGGGATTTTAAGATTTACATCTCTTTATAGAGGGAAAAAGCAATTTAATAAGATTAAGTATCTTTTTAGTATATCTTTAATTTTCCTATTTTTTTCCAGTGTTTTTTTTGCTGTATTGCTATTCATCCTATCAGAATTTATAGCAATCAATATATTTCATAATGAGGATATTATTGTCTTCTTAAAAATTTTTAGCATACTTATTCCAATATCTGTTTTTTCAAACCTTTTCCTTAGTATTTTACGAGCTTTTGAACGAGTTGGATGGTATTCTTTTATATGGAATATATTGCAAAACTTAACAAAATTATTAGTCCTTATAATATTGATTATTTTTGGATTTAAGATTAACGCTATAATCTTCTCTTACTTTTTGAGTATTTTGGTAGTCCTTATAGCGTCTTATCTTTTTTGTAAATATAATCTATCAGAAATCTTTGGAAAGAGTACTTTAAGGAAAAAAGAAAAAAGAAAAATAAAAATGGAAGTTTTTTCATATTCATGGCCGATTATGTTTTCTGGATTAATAGTTAACCTCTTTTACTGGACAGATTCATTTTTCTTAGGGTATTTTAAAGGAGCAATAGATGTTGGTCTTTATAATGCAGCTATACCCTTGGTAGGTTTAATGTCCTTTGCGCCGGTTATCTTCACTCAATTATTTTTTCCACTAATAACAAAAGAATTCTCAATGAAAAACTATTGGGTTATAAACCAACTAAGTAAACAAGTAGGAAAATGGATATTTATCTTAAATTTGCCACTCTTTTTAATTATTATATTATTTCCTGGAGCAATTATTAATTTGTTCTTTGGAGAGAATTATCTGGCAGCAGAAGGTGCTTTGAGAATATTAGTTATAGGCGGGTTTATATCAAGTTGGGTATTTATTTCTAATGATCTAATTTCTATGGTTGGAAAGTCTAAAGTAATATTAACTAATCTGTTACTAGCATCAATAGTTAATATAGTTCTAAACATCCTTTTGATTCCAAAATATGGTATGATTGGGGCAGCAGTATCTACAACAATAGTGTGGGTAATTTTAAGTTTCACACTTTTAATTGAATTGAAGTATTATGTTTCAATAATTCCTTTGAGAAGAAAAATGTTAAGAGTATTTTTCATTTCTATGATTCCATTAGCATTTCTTTTGATCGCCAAGCAATTTGTTGTAATAAATATGTTTAGTCTTATTTTGTTAGGCATTTTCTTTGTTTTTATATATTTTTTACTAATACTTTTAACAGGATGTTTAGATAGAGAGGATATTATGATATTAGAAGCATTGAAAAAGAAGATAATTGATAGAAAAACTTATTATTTTACCGATACTTCTGCATAGTTAATTTGATACAAATCTTTAAATAATGTACAATATGGAGGAGTTTTATGAATCTTGAAGATATAGCAGAAACAAAACAAGAACTAATAAATTTTGAAGAAGAAATAAGAGAGGCTTACGAATCTGGAAAAATTAGAGCTCCAGTTCATCTATGCAGGGGAAATGAAGAACCTTTGATAAAAATATTTAAAAATATAAAAAAGGAAGATTGGGTCTTTTCTACCCATAGGAGCCATTATCACGCCTTGCTAAAAGGAATACCCAAAGAGTGGGTAAGAGATGAGATATTGAATAAAAGGAGTATCTCATTGAATAATTCTGATTATAATTTTTTCTCTTCAGCAATTGTTGGAGGATCTTTACCTATTGCAGTTGGAACAGCATATGCTTTAAAGTTAGAGGGGTCTCTCAACCATGTTTGGGCTTTTGTGGGGGATATGGGTGCTGAGATGGGAGTATTTGAAGAATGTACAAAATATTCCGGAAGAAATGAATTACCAATAACTTTTATCGTGGAAGATAATGGTTTAAGTGTAAACACTCCTACTCAGAAAGCATGGGGCGATTGTAAGAACGGAAAAGCAAATATCATAAGGTATTCTTATGAAAGAGTATATCCTCATCACGGATCAGGGAGATTTGTGCAGTTTTAAAAATGACTTATAAAGATGAATTGACTAAAGCAATGAACTTTTTGGCAGAGAATGATAGAGTCCTGTTTTTAGGACAAACAGTTAATTATTCTGGGAGTGCTATATATGGGACTTTAGAAAAAATAGCTATTTCAAAAAAAATAGAATTACCTATAATGGAAGATACTCAACTTGGGATATCAATAGGATTTAGTTTAAAAGGATATATTCCTGTTTCAATTTACCCTAGAATGGACTTTCTTATTTGTGCTACAAATCAATTAGTAAATCATGTAGATAAAATAGAAGAGATGTCTAACAACCAATTTAAACCAAAAGTAATTATAAGAACAGCTATAGGAAGCAGAAATCCTCTATATCCTGGAGTGCAACATTGTTCAGATTATACAGATTCATTTAAATCTATGCTTAAAAATGTAGATGTGATAAGATTAGAGAATTCTAATGAGATAGTTCCAACATATAAAAAAGCCTTAAAAAGCGATAGGTCAACTCTTATAATAGAGTTGTCTGATATGTACAATCAAGAGTAATTTTATGGAAAATTAAGGCACATTGGATCTTTTTCTTTTGTTCCCATAGCCAATTCTTCTATTTGCCTGGCAAATTCCCCATAAGTGCATCTTCCACATTCTCCATCAACATTAATTGATTGCAGTAATTTCCTATGCTCATCGCTCCCCCAATATTTTATTACCTGTTCAGGATTAGGATAATGGCTTGTAAGTTTAAATCTATCTTCAATTCTATGGTCTGCACAGACATATACATTTCCATCAGCACAGGCTTGCAACATTAAAGAAGATGAAACACAATTTTTGAAAGAGTGTTTTACCTTGAAACTTGGATCATATTTGTGCATAACTGTAAAAACTCTAAAATTATCATCAGATAATTCCTTTATTCTTGAAAAAATTTCATGTATTTTTTCAAAATTATAGTTAAGATCCATGGCAGACGTGAGAGTTTTATAATCTATCGCTTCCTTGTTAGTAAGGTCTTTTCTTTGTAAGTCCGCAGGCCTAGCATGAAAATCTTGAACACCAATATCTTTTGCAAGTCTTGCTGCATTTTCTAAATCTTCCCAATTATCCGGCCTAATCAAAAATTTATATGAAATATCAATATTAGATCCTGTTTCCTCTTTCCTTTTAGTTAATAATTTTAAATTATTTATAACCCTGCCGAATTGATTAATTCCATGTACTCTTTCAAAAGTTTTTTCTGTACCAGAATCTACTGAAACTCCTACCCATCTACAATACATCATTTCATCAGCAATTTTTTTATTAATCAGCGCACCATTAGTAGCAAAAGAAGACTCCATCCCTTTTTTATGAGTATATGATGGTAACCCCCATGCAGCCTTATTCATTAATGGTTCTCCTCCCCCTCCTATACAGATAGCACGTACCCCCCAGTCACTACAGCAATCAATTAAGTCTTCTAAATGAGATTTACTCATTAGCTTAGTTTCTTTTGGAACCTCCTCAGGATTAATAACTAAATATCTTTGAGCATTACAATGCCCGCATAAAAAATTACATAAATGGGTTGGATCTAATGAAAGTTCTATTGGAGGGGGTAATTTCCCTTCTCCTTTAAACCAAGCAGCTATCGGTTTGTAATGAGAGTCATACCATGCTAGCCCTTTCATAGAATTAAATGAATTATATTTATTCTTATCTTTCCATTCAGATTTTTTTTCCTTCCAATCGTCTCTAGCCATAATTAAATTGTTTATGTTTAGTTCTTAAATACTATTGTATTAGAAGATATGTTTTTTATCAGTTTAGAAGATATCTTTCTAATTTTATTGTTATGAAAATACTCCTCAATTATTTCTTTTTCCCATCCGGCAGTCTTTATTGAATTTAATTCAGAATAATCAAAAAATGCGAAGCCTGCCCCTTCATTTAGTAAGATATCTTTTGTAGATCCTGTGAAATGAATAATAAAAATATAAGTCTTACCTTTAAATCTATTACTAATTTGATAACCTTTAGTTTTCATTAGTCTCATCTCTTTTACGTCTAAATTTATCTCTTCTTTTAACTCTCTTTTAATAGCCTTTTCAGGACTTTCTTCAGGTTCAATCTCTCCTCCAAAAAAACACCAATTTCCTCCAGGAACTGTTTTATAGTTCATAGTTTTTTTCTGCATTAAAATCTCATTTTTTTTATTAACAATAATGGCTTCAACAATATCTCTCTTTTTCATATTCATTAATCTTCCAATAATCTTCTTTTTAATTTTATCTTAGTCATCTCATCTATGTGTTTTTTTGCATCTTCTCCGAATTTATCTTTTATCATTTGAAGATATTTTGGATTCTTGAAATATTCATCAAATGCATCATCTCTGAATCTTAAAACTTCTTTTGCAGAAAGATATTTCGTCGGGAGAGGTAAGAAATTTTTACTATGCTGAGCATAATCTGCCCATTTTTCAGGTAATTTAATGCCATTATCTACAGCATCATCGTATAATTTAGAACCAGGATAAGCAGTAGTACAATAAAAGTTAGCAAATTCACAATTCAATTCTTTTGCTAAATTTAATGTTTCTCTCATACTATCTATATTATCTTCTGGTAATCCAAACATATAATTTCCTAGAATATTTATCCCGGAATTTCCAACAATTTTTCTTATCTTGAACATATCTTTTTTATTAAAATTCCCTTTGCTTATATCTTGTCTTACTTTCTCATTTCCAGCCTCAAATCCAAAACAAAGCCAATTAAATCCAGCTTTTTTTAATTTATCGAGGTATTCTTCTTTAACTGTATCTACTCTGGCATAAGCCCATATATTAAGATCAAGATTTTTTTTAATTATTTCATCTGCTATTTTCATAAAATGTTGAGGGTTTAGTATAAACATTTCATCAATAATCTTTACATTTCTGACATTGTACTTGGTTGAAAGAATTTCTAATTGTTCAACTACCAAGCTAGAATCCCATGTTCTAACCTTTCTCTCTCCAAAAGTTTTATTAATTGAACAAAAACTGCATGTAAATGGGCACCCCAAACTTGTAGAAATTGATGCATATCTCTGTCTTGAATTTAAATCATTCAAACACTGCCAGTTATGAGCTCTATATTTTTCCATTGGAAGTAAATCCCAAGCAACATCTTTTAATTCTCCATCAAGATTTTCTATGTTCTTTGCTCTTTGATTATTCTGTGTCTGTGAATTCTCTTTCCACCATAATCCCGGTATTTCATTAAATTTCCTATCTTCTAACAATCCCAACAGAGTATGGAATCCTTCCCCTTGACATACATAATCACAAACTTCTTCTTCCATAGTTTTTTTTGGAAGCGCAGAAGGATGTAATCCAGTAAGAATCACTTTCCTATTGGGGTTTATTTTTTTTATTTCTTTACAAAGAATTCCTATATCACTCATTAGCTGTGTTGATGCAGAAGGATGTTGTCCATAAGCAACAATATTTGTAATCTTAGGGTTATATACTTCAATTAATTTTGATGTTTCATCATGTGTTAAATTTTCAGCATTAGCATCAAGAATATCTACTCTATAATCTTTATTTCTAATAAATCCAGCTGTTAAAGCAGCCCAAAAAGGAGGTTCAATGGCGGAATAGTCTTTGCTTAGATCTTGATAAACTTTCTTCTTAGTTCCACCAACATTAATTAAAAGCAAATCTAAATCTCTTATCATTTTTATAAAAATAATGAAAAACTTATCTTTAAATATTGTTGTATTTTGTATGGTACATATTTTTTTTAGCAGCTAAAACCTTTTAAATAATTCAAACAAATATTAAATAGATGAGAAATATTGGTACTGGTTTGAGAAGTTTTAAACAGTATGAGGTAGCTTTAAAATTCGTCTCTAATTTAAAAGGGAATCTTAAGTTATTAGACATAGGATGTCAGGATGAGAAATTGAGATATAGACTGCCAAAAAATATACATTATACCTCACTAGATATGTCTGGAAATTGTGATTATAATGTTGATTTAAATCAGGAGAGAATTCCTGTAAAAGACGGGACTTTTGATATTTTAGTTTGTTTAGAAACTTTGGAGCATACATTCTATCCAGAAAAGGTGCTAGAAGAATTAAAGAGAGTAACAAAAAAAGATGGTTTTTTTATATTATCAATGCCAAATGAGTACAATCTATGGCTGAGATTAAATTATCTTTTTGGAATAAAGAAGAATCAAACAGACGAACCATTCCAAATAGTCTCAAAACTTCAACACATACACAAACCAAGGGTCAAAGATATCTTGGATTTATTCTCAAAACATTTTAAAATAATCAAAGTGGTACAAATATGGCAATCTAGATTAAGCACTAACAGCAATTTTTTTTATCTTGCTGACAAAATAATAAATCTTTTGGCAAAAGTATATCCAAGCTTATTCGCGAGACTAGTTGTTGTTATTGCTAAACAAAACAAAAGATAAATTTTCCATTAAATAATAATGAAAAGACAAACAAAAACAAAAAAAATAGGGAAAATCTTGTTTGCAGAAACATTAAGTAATTTTTATTATCCTTATCAGAATTGGTATTTTCCTTTAAAAAGACACTGCAAAAAAATAGTTAATTTTGATGTAAGGCAAGAGTATTTTAAATATGGGAAAGAGGAGATGAACAGAAGATTTATGGAAAAGATTAAAAAAGAAAAGCCAGATGCTGTTTTTTTATGGGTTAGATCAGATGAGTATGATTTTGACTTTTTATTGGATATAAGGAAGATTTCTCCAAAGACAAGAACATTTGTTTTTTTTGGAGATGATGATGCTGCTTTTGAAAAACATTCAAGATATCTTATTTTATTTGTTGATTATGGAATAGTTGTTCAAAAAAAATATCTTCCGAGATACCATCAGGATGAAATTAAAGATGTTTTTTTTTCCATAGGTCTTGATACTAATTTTTTCAGACAACTAAATATTAAAAAAAAATACGATGTTACTTTTATCGGTCATCCAAAAACAAAGAAATCAGATAGATATCGATTTATTAAGTTTTTAAAAGATAATGGGGTTAAGATAAAATTATTCGGATGGGGATGGGGGAATTATCCAGAGTTTAAGGATATTTATGGTGGAGCACTCACTTCTGAAGAAATGGTTAAAGTTATCAATGAAAGCAAGATTCATTTGTGCTTTAGCAAGAATCATTATGGGGTTCCACATCTCAAGGGAAAAGTATTTGAGGGAGGCGCCTGCAAGACATTTGTTTTGACAGAGTACTGTGCAGATTATTTGGAATTGTTTAAGGAAGGAAAGGAGATTATTTTCTTTAAGGGAAAAGATGATTTACTAAAGAAGATAAATTACTATCTCAAAAACGATGAAAAAAGAGAGAAAATTGCAAAAGAAGCATACAATAGAATAATTAAGGATTATAGTTTAGATTCAGATTTAAAAAAAATTTTTAATCAAGTTTATTTTACTTCTAAGAATATTACTCATCTCCCTCTCCCAGAAGTAAATGGGAAAGCAGTATGTTTGAATAAAGATGACTTATCTTTAAGTGCTGAAGCTATAAAATCAAAATTGATGGGTTACGACTATGTTTCATTCACAGAGAAAAACTCCCAAGATTTGAAGTATAAGGAGTACCTTCAAATTCGCTCTTTGGAAAAAACAGGGAAATCTATAAGTTGCTGTGATTATTATGTTTATTCGAGGTTTCTTGGAGATTATTTGAGGTTTGTTACAGAAAAAGCGTTCAGTTCTCTAAATAAAAAAGATGCTTATTCATTTATAGTTCCAAGTCAGATTATGATGACTAAAGAATATTTTCTCAAGAATATTGACTTGGTTAAAAGAATTTTTGATGGGGGGACTATAGATTTCATGAATGAAGAAAATACTGCAATAGTTTCTTTACCTTTATTGAGGATAAGGAAAAATATAAATGTGGAGTATAATGTTGCTAAGAATTCTTTTGAGTTTTCTTTTTTACACGAATTATACTCCTTAAAATTGAGAAAAAGCCCTTACCTTTTAATTTATCTTTTATCTTTTTTCTTCGAGATTGTTAAAGGTAAGAGATTTATGCTAAGTGCAATTAGTGATGTTATGGGAGATAAGGATAAAATGAGAAAAGCAGAAAGCTTAAGTCTATGACTCTCTTTTTTAACTAGTATCTTATTATAACATTAATTTGAAATTGATTATAGATATTTTTATAAGTGCAGAAAATTGGGTTTTTCTATGAAGATATTGATAGCAATCCCAAAGTACAATTTATCTAAAGATATTGATTACTCCTATAATTTTCCTTTAGGTCTATCCTACATTTCCTCTACATTAAAAAGTAAGGGATATGAAGTAGATTGTATTAATTTAAATCATTATTGTGGTATAGTAGAGGAACTAATAAATAAGGCTTTAAATAAAAAAAAGTATGATGTTGTTTGTAGCGGAGGGAATGCTTTGATATTCCCTGTACTTGAAAAAATAACAAAAACCGTCCATATTCATAAGACGCATCCACTTGTGATTTTAGGAGGGCCAATAATTACAAGTGAACCAAAAACAATGTTTGAATTATTAAGCCCAGATTTTGCAGTAATGGGAGAAGGGGAAGTTACAATTATTGAATTGTTAAGAGGTATAGATAAAAAAAGAGACCCTTCCAAAATAAATGGAATTGTCTATAAAGATGATAAAAATAAAATTGTAATTACTGACAGGCGTGAACCAATAAAAGACATTGAGTCAATTCCTTTGCCAGATTTTGAAGGAGTAGAGTTTGAGAAGCAATTAAGAAATATGCACTGCAATGATAGTTGGACTAATCAAGTATTTGATTACCCTAGAACTTATCCTCTTTTTGGAAGCAGAGGGTGTCCCTTTAATTGCACATTTTGTTGGCACGATATGAAATATCGGGCGAGGTCCGTTGATAATCTTATAGAAGAAATTATAATTGCAATAAAAAAATATAATATAAACAACATTACTATTTATGATGATTGTTTTTCTGCAAAAAAAGAAAGATTATATGAATTCTGTAAGAAAATAAAAAAACTTTCTATAGAATTTTCAAAAGATATAAAATGGAATTGTCAGTTATTAGTAAATACTGTTGATGAAGATATGCTGAAGACCATGAAAGATGCTGGATGCGATAATATAAGTTATGGATTTGAAAGTTTTAGTCCAACAGTTTTGAAAAGCATGAAAAAACCCATAACCCCCCAACGAATTGATAAAGCATTAAATGAAACACTTGATGCTAATATAGGAATTCAAGGAAATTTTATTTTTGGAGATATAGCAGAGACTAAAGAAACAGCAAGAGAAACATTGAAGTATTGGAATAAAAATAACAGAACGCGTCAAATTTCATTGGGATTTATTCAACCATACCCTGGAAGTTATATCTTTAATCATTGTCTTGAAAGAGGGATAATAAAGGATAAAATAAATTACATAAAAAATGTGATGAGCCCAGATAATAGGATAAACATGACTGAGAAAATGAGCGATGAAGAAATCCATAAATTGAGCATGGAGATTTTGAGGCTATTTAGGAAGTATTTTAAGTTTGTCACTCCAAAAAATCTTAAAGTCCTAAGCAAGAAAGACAAGACCTATGAATTTGATTTTAATTGCCCTTATTGCAAGAAGACGATTCATTACAAGAACTGCTTTTTAGAAAATAAGTTCACTTATGGATTCCACATAATATGCAGAAACTGTCATATGCGCTCAGTATTGGTCGGTCCAATTAAAAAAATCGCATACAAACATTATACAAAAACAAGGGCAATTAGGAATTATTATGTCTATATTAAAAAACAGTTAATGAAGAGAAGAGTTTAACTAATTGCCTTTGCTGAATACTATTTTATCATAAAATTTTTCAATATCTTGAATTATTTTTCTCATAGATAAATCTTTTTGCGCTTTTTTGATATTTTCTTGTAGTTTCTTGTAGTTTAACTTTTCTAATATTTTTCTAATATTTTTCACATCCTCATAGTCTATTGAAATTCCAATCCCATTCTTTTCAACTATGCTGGAATGAACATCACTTTGTTTATTTACAATTAAAGGAATTCCAGCTTCAACATAATCAATAATTTTTCCAGCCATAGATGTTTTTCCCCACAACGGATTAATTATGGTATCATCAAAAAAATCAAGGAGAGTACCATAATCATATTTAGAGATCTCCTTTGTCAGATCACCTACTTTAACTTTTTCATGAAAGTGATAGTATCTATTCTTTTTAGATTCTTTTAAATAAATTTTTTTTTCAGATTTATTTATTGGGCATCCATAGGTATGAAAATGTATTCCTTGTGAAGTAATCAACCTAAGGATTTTCATAAAAGATATTCTCCCTTTCCAAGATGCTAAGGGTCCACCTGCATAAACTAGATGTAGTTCCTTACTCTTTTTATTTTTTGGAAGATATATTCTTTCTTCCAAACATCCAGGAATAAATGTTAAATCCAGTTTATTTATCTGATAAGTCAACAGGTTTAATTCTCCCTTTGTACCCTTATGTAATATTCCATCAGCTTTTCTGAAGCAAATTTTTTCAATATTTGTCTGAAAAAATTCTTTTACCCCTAGATTCTCTAATGAAAATTTCTTTTTAAAAAATTCCCAGATGTCATATGCAAAATATATTTTTGGCTTCTTTTTTGTAATGAACATTAAGATAACTGTGAATAAATCTGGACCAGTGATTTGAAATAAGTATGGATTTAAATTTCTAATGGCTTTAAAGAACTTTAAGACCTCTCCATTAGAAATTTTTTTTAATAACTTGAGAATATTCCTTGGATCAATTTTGTGCTGAAGATCCAGCATAATTATTTCATCAAATTCTTTTTGCAAAAGAGATTTATCTATCTTTGAAAATACAACAAGAGTAGTTTCATATTTTCCGGTCAATTTTAAACTTCTGGCTATCTTAAGCGTAGGAATAGTTGGAACATATTCAATAAATACTATTTGTTTTTTATTTGACATCTTTAATTTCAACACTAGTATTTCCCAATCTTTGTTTACTATCAGTTTTCACCTTAACATCACATGGATGACATTGGCCATATTTATTACAGAATTTAAAATCATCAGCAATCTGAAAATCTGGCCTTGTTATGTTTCCGATACTAAATTCTTTAGCATATAAATCTCTGTGGCATCTATAAGCATCTCCTCCTGGCCCAATCAATAACTCTGAAGTTTTACATTGACAAGATTTTGTATCCTTTTGAAAAACAGAATGGGGATATTTGGAATAATTTCCATATAATATTGAAAAGGGTCTATTTAAGTCATCTTTTCCTTTATATAGTCCGGTGAAATCTTTCAATCTAAAATCAATTCTTTCATTTTTACATCTAAATTGCATTTGAGTAATTGCTTCTAATTCTCTTGGTCCCGGGTACTGGACAGACCATACTCCAACACTAAATCCTGCTTTTTGCAATTTACTTACCTTTTCAACCAGCATTTCCCCATTTCCCATCTGTTCTGGATGATAACTTACTCTTATTGATGCATATGGAGAATCTCTTTTAACCCTATTTGGGTCTACCTTCGAGATAAATTTATCTAAAAGTTTGTCACTAAAAGAGAGATTTGTCAAAATATCTATATTCAGTTCCGGTTTTAAATTATTAATTATATATGTTAAATCCTTGTGAAGAAATGGTTCTCCTCCGCTAAATGTAATTGGTACCTCTGGTCGAGATTCAATTTTATTTAATGCATCAACCCACTCTTTTCCAGAGAGTTCATTAA
>CAZXWV010000001.1:0-17249 GCA_964644735.1 Candidatus Woesearchaeota archaeon | reverse complement strand
TATACAACAAATTATTTAGATAAACTTTATTCTTATAATCTTGTCATCATCTATTTTCGGGATACCTCTTCCATCCTTATTAGAAGTAGCGATATATAAATAACCATTATGCTCAACTACCTCTCTAATCCTCCCTAAATTATTAAATAATTCCTCTTCAAGAGTAATTGTTCCTGTTTTATCAAAAACAATTCTTCTTAGTTGTTTTCCTCTTAAGCCGGCAATGTATAAGTCATTTTTGTAAAATGCAATTCCTGAAGGAGCAAGAGTAAATTCAGAATAGCATCTTATAGGGTTTTTATATTTGCTGGAAATTTCATCGCACTCTGTATCAGGCCAGCCATAATTTTCACCAACTATAATTATATTAATTTCATCATTTTTTGTTGGTCCATGTTCAGAAGAATATAATTCCTTTGTAAGAGGGTGCCATGCTATGCCTTGAGGATTCCTATGCCCATAAGAATAAATATAATTGCCAAAAGGATTATCTTCTGGGATAGAACCATTTTTATTTATCCTTAATATTTTCCCAGCTAAAGAATCAAGTACTTGAGCAGAGGATGGGATAGTAGCATCTCCTGTCGTGATATAAAGATTGTTATCAGGCCCAAATTTTATTCTGCCTCCATTATGAAACTGTGCATTAGGTATATTGTCAAGCAGGATAAATTCGTCTTCTAAAGTCTCATTTAATATAAATCTTGAAACCCTGCCGCCATTTTCATGCGTGTAATAAAGATAAATAAATTTATTCTGAGTGAATTCAGGGTCAACTGCTATCCCAAGCAATCCAGATTCATCTACTTCACTAACCTTTATGTTTTTAATAACAGTGAGTTTATTTTTATCTAATATGCTTACTCTCCCAAGCCGTTCAGTAAAAATCATTCTGCTATCAGGCAAGAAATCAATTGCCCAAGGAGTATCTAAATTCTCAACTAAAACTTCTGCTTCCCACCCCTCCTGCTTAATTTCTCTATTATTTACAAATAAAAATAACATAGCTAATATTGAAAAAATTAATATTATTGTGATATAGAAAACAAATTTCTTTTTAATTTTTCTCCCCTTTTTATGATATTTCATTATTTTTTCTCTAATTTCTTTTAATAACTTACATCTCTTCAACTGCTTCTATCCCTAATAAATTGAGAGAGTTTTTCAAAACCTGCCTGAATGATTCAACTAAAGCCAGCCTAAATCCTTCCTGCCCTGAACCAATTACCGGACAAGTGTGATAAAATTCATTGAAAATCTGCGCAAGCTGATAAGAATAATTAGCAATCAAAGACGGATTTAAAGTGCTGTATGAGTTCAACACAACCTCTTGAAATTGTGCTAATTTCTTTACTAACTCTATTTCTTTGGGCTCAAGTTCTTTAATAATAAACTCCATTTTTCTTTTTTTAGTTTTCTTTAATATACTTGAAGCACGAGCATAACTGTACTGGATGTACGGCCCTGTATCTCCTTCAAAATTCAATGCTTCATCTAAATTAAATAATACTGATTTATTTGAATTGTTTTTTAATATGGCATATTTAACAGCGCCTACCCCTACTTTCTGAGGGTCTCCTTTTCTTTTTCTTGCAGAGGTATTTTTTCTAGCTTTTGCTATTGCTTCTTTGATAAAATCTTCCAAAAGGATAACATCTCCTTTTCTTGTAGACATTTTTTTTGTTTTATCTTTTTCGTGCAATAAAATAAAAGAATAGTTAACAACTTCTGGAGCCTCAAATTCTAGAAGATTCAGAGCTTCCTTAATCTGCTGAAAATACAATTTCTGGTCCTCTCCAAGCACGATTATATTTTTGTCTGACTTCTTCATCTTCTCAATTGTATATGCAATATCTCTTAAAGGATACAATCCAGTTCCATCGCTTCTTGTAAGAACTAAAACAGGAGACTTCATTTTTCCTTCAACAGATGTTCCTTTTAGGTCAAGAACAAGCCTTCCATCATCGTCTCTGAAAAGCTTTTTTGTCTTTTCCAGTTCAGATAATATATTTTTACCCTCTTCTAGATAAGTAGATTCATAATCAAAAAAATCATAGTTAATCCCAAGATTGGAAAGGATTTTTTCCTGCCCTTTCACGCATGTGTCTGTAATTTTATTGAATTTTCCAATCGTCTCTTTATCTCCCTGCTCAAACTTTTCTAATAATTTAAAAACTTCTTTCTCAAGTTTTTTTGATTTGCTTACTTTATTCGCAATATTCACATACTTTTTTAACATATCCTTGAACTTTAATTTTTCTGCTTTGGCCAAGGCAAGCATCGCTATCTGTTTTGACAGGTCATTGACATAATAATGCACTTCTGGTTTAAAATTGACAAAGCTTAATATTCTTACAATACAATCCCCGATAATCGCGTTTCTTGCTCTCCCAACATGAGGTGAAGCATTTGGATTTATGCTCGTGTGCTCAATTAATGCTTTTCCTCCTTTTCCAATATTTACTTTTCCAAAATCATCTTTTTTTGATAATATCTCATTAATGACTCTTACTGCCAGGTTTTTTCTATCAATAAAAAAATTAATATACGGCCCAGATGTCTGGATATCTTCAAATTCCAGAGGAGGGGTTCCAATCCTTTCTCTTAATTTTATTGCAATCTGGTTAGGGTTTTCTTTTAGCTTTCCTGCAAGAAAAAAACACGGAAATGCATAATCCCCCATATCATAAGAAGGGGGGGTTTCTATAAATTTTTCAATTTCTCCTTCTCTAATCTCAATTTTCAAATCTTTTAATGCTTTTTTTAATATGCTGATTACAAGCTCTTTCATATTTGTTATAAAGTAAATGATATTATAAAACTTGCCAAAACATACATTTATTAATTGTAACTCCTGCATGAAAATATGAAGATAAAAGAAAATGCTGGGGAGAATCTAGAAAATGCACTTTCTGGAAAAATTGAGCAGCCTAAAATTTCTAAGGAAGAAGAAATAGGATTTCACAAAGGAGCATTAAACACTCTTGTTAATGAGAGAAATGAATTATTCAAGATTATTCAGAATGTTGAATTAGTGATGCAGGCTCATATCAAAAGGCTTGAAGAGCTTGGCGTTAAGATGCAGCAGAAGAAGATAGAGTGAATGTTCTTTGTTTGTCACGCCAATAAGTTTATTAATTTCTAGATATATTCTTATTTATGATAGATTTAGCAGATATTTTAACAGACATTAATGAATTTTTAAATACCTGCCCAGGTGACATTATACAAGTTAAAGAAGGATATTTGACTGAAAAGCAGTTGGAGGAAGGGAAAAAAATAGTTAGAAAAAATCCTGAGACTATGGAACATTTTAAATATTTTGATAAATATAGGGATGGATGTAATGAATGCTTGAAAAGAATTTCTTGCTGTAAAATATATGAAGTTGAAAGTTCTAGGGATTTATTTTATTGTAACCAATATCCTATGTTCATACCTGAAAGAGTTTTTTATAAAGTAAAAGGCTTGAAAATTTAAGATTCAAAAATTATCTCGCAGAATCAGCCTGTTTCTCAGATTCATTCTTTTTTCTCATGGCAAAACTCTCGCCGTTTTTCTCATAAGCCATGATTATCTCTTCTGCCAGCCCTTGAAAGAATTTCTTTTTTTTGTTAAAAGATTTATCTGAAGCTCCATGGACAATATGCTTCAAGGTTATATTAACTCTTCTTAAAGGAGAAACATCAACTGCCTGAGGGTATCTCGCACCACCATACTCAATTACTGTTATCTCATCTCTTGGAGCAGAGTTTTCAATTGCCCTGATAAGCACTTCAACAGGATTTTTTTTTGTTTTGTCTTCTATCAATTTAAATGCTTCTAAAACAATATTCATATTCTTTGAATATTTCCCAGTTGCATTCCCTTTTTCTATTTTATGCTTCTTCCCTCTATGCCCTGCAACTGACAGCTTATTCATCAGCCTTTCAACAATATTAACTTTAGTCTGCCCGAGCTTCTGGACATTTCTGCCATGGCTTTTTAAAATAAGTTTTGGCTGGATATTGATTACAGATTTTAATCCAGGGTCTTCTATATTTATATTGCTTATATCATACAAATCAAATATTTTGAATGTTGGTAATTGCACTGTTTTTTGTTCTTCCATTTTATCTTATTTGAGTTTCCTGAAATTTAAATGCTTGAAAATTTCCAATTTTCAACGTCTACCTTTTTCTATCTTGCCTCTAACAAGTCTTGCTAAAGGCTGATCATTTACTTTAATTACCTGATATCTAACACCTGGAATGTCTCCCTTGCTTCTGCCCTGCTTTCCGCCAATTCTCTCAATCATAACTTCATCATGTTCATCAATAAATTTTTGTGCGAGATTTCCAGGGATAAATGCTGTAACCGGCCTGTTATTTTTTGTAAGCTGAACCTTGCAGCACTTTCTCATAGCAGAATTTGGCTGCTTAGCCTCTTTTTGGACCTTCTGCAGAACAATTCCTTTCGCCTGATTAGCTCCTTCTAAAGGATCAGACTTAGCATAAAGATTTAGAGTTCTCACTTTGTAATGCCTGTCTTTCCATCTAAATTTTTTTCTTTTATTCAGCAGTTTTACTGCATTTTTTAGTCCCATTTTATGATATATAAATAATTACAAAATTAGTTTTTAAAGATTACTGTTAGATAATTTTCAGCTCCTTCCCAAAATAATCATTGACAATATTCTGCAATTCCAGAAACCTTCTCTTATTTCTCCCGAGCAACGCAGCCTTATTCTGGCTTCCTGCGGTAAGTATAATCTCATTACTTTTAACATCTAAATCTTTGAACATGACAGGGCTTACAATATCTTCAATAAATTCTCTTGCATCTTCAATTCCAGAAGGGATTGCAATAACTTTTATTTTCCTTCTGAGGATATCACTTAGTTTTTTTATGTTTCTCCCTTCTTTTCCAATTGATTTAGAAATTAGTTTTCTTGGGACGCAGAATATTATCATCTCGTTGTATTTGAAGCAGAATCTTGTTGTCACCTGAGTGAGTTTTCCAAACAGATTAAGATACCTCATATCCTGCATATTTATTGTATTCTTCATCTTATTAGAAAAATTAAATCTATTTGTTTTATAAAGTTATTGTCATTTATTTGTCTCTTCAACAACTTTAGATTTTGCTGTTTTTTTCTCTTCTTCTTTTTTTATCAAAGGACCTACAACTTTTACAAGAAGCCCTGGAAGGCCAGTACCAACCGGGATTGGCTGATTAAGAATGATATTTTCTATAACGCTTGTTAATTTATCTCTGCTCCCTTTTATTGATGCATTCACAAATTGTTTTACAGGAGTCTCGAAAGTTGCTCTTGCAAGTATTGAGGATTTTTGGGCAATAATTCCCATTCTTGTTATACCCTTAACCTCTCCTGTGCTTGTCATAGTGTCAGAGATAAGTTTAAGATGCCGAATATCAATATTTAATCCCTGACCTTTTAAGGTCTCAGAGATTTCGTTGACAATCAGTTGCCTCGCTGCTTCAATTCCAAGTATATTTGCAACTTCATATAAATCGTTTGAGACAACTTTGTGTTTATTTACCTCTTTAAGTTTGATTATTTCTTTTAGGTTTGTTCCAAGAGTTATAACTACATAATCTTTGTCTCTCTTGACAATTAATATTTGTTCAATGCCTTTAATTCCAGATATGATTGTATTTTTAAGCTTCTCCTTAAGCCTGTAAATATCCTTAAAGCTATATTCAGATGCATTCAAGCTTATTAAATCTGATTTCTCTTTTGCTTTAAATCCTATTTCATTAAGCCTTTCTACAATTTTGTTTATAGAAGTATGGATCTGCTTTAACCCTTCTCTGCTTATTTTTATATCAATCTTTTTGTCAGAGAAGTTCAAGATTATTTCTGATGCAATATCCTTCACTCTAAATTCTTTAATCTTCTCTGCAAAGACTTTTGCATCTTTTTCATTATTATAATTTTTTTCCAGATAAATTTCCATCTTTGGAGAAGATGGTTTCTTTCTTGCGTCAAAAATTTCTATCAATCTTGGCAGACCTTGAGTAACCTGCATTTCTGCAACACCTGCCATGTGGAATACATTCAATACCATCTGCGTTGATGATTCACCAAATGATTGAGCAGTAACTATCCCGATAGCCTCTCCAGAATCTAATTTCCCATTAATGTGCAGTCTAGAAACATCAAGCCCATCATCCCCATATATAAATTGAATAATATTATTATTGCTGTCTCTTATTGTTTCATCGTATTCCACTCTTAAATCCTGAAGAGCATTTGCTAATCTTCTATATAAATAACCTGATTTAGGAGTTCTTAATGCAGTATCCATCAAAGAGTCTCTTCCTGTAATTGCCCCGAAGAAGAACTCATCAGGCCTCAATCCTTTTATAAATGAACTATTGATAAACCCTCTTGAGATGGGGGATAATTCCTTTTTCTTAAAGAATGAGAGTGTTCTTTGATTATAACCAATATCAATTCTCTTGCCCCATAAAGCCTGCTGACCGACGCAGCAAGCCATCTGGGTAATATTAAGTATGTTCCCTCCACCACCAGACATAATCATATGGTTAATTGGGTTGTTTTCAGGAAATTCTTTCTTTACTATGCTACCTATCTTTGTTCTTACTTCATTAAGAATCTGAAGTACTTTTATTTCTCTTGATTCTTCATTTGTCTTGCCTGGAATTATATCAAACTCGCCTTTATCGTACATTCCAATAATTTCTTCTGTTCTTTTCTCAGCTTTTTTTATTATCTCGTCAGTTTCTTTTATTACTTTTTCATCTAAATCTAAATCTTCAACAGAGATTGTTATTCCCCTATCACTTAAATAATTCTTTCCTAAATTAAACGCTTTCTTCAATGTTTCAATAGTTATTTCTCTTCCAACCTCCTTGTCTAGTTTATCAACTAGCTCCCCATCCTCCTCTCCAAAAACACTCTTGTCTATTTTTCCTTTAATTACTTCTCCATCTTTGATGCTGATGGAGTCATTTGAGAAATTAATCTTAGGAAGTATTTGAGAGAATATCTCTTTTCCGCTGATTGTTTTTTTGGAAATAGAAGCGTCAACTTCTGATTGGTAAAGAATCTGATTTGCATAATCTCTTGAGAACTCGCCAAGGCCTAAAAGATAATTTCCAGTAACTGCATCTGCATCACATCCTAATAAATTTGTGTTATTTTTTGGAGATATTAAGTTTCTTTTTACATCAAGAAGGATTTTTGCTTCTGCTCTTGCTTCTTCTGTCTGCGGGGAGTGGATATTCATTTCATCTCCGTCAAAATCAGCATTATATGGGAATGCAACTGCAGTATGCAGCCTGAATGTCTTTCCAGGAAGGACTTTTACAAAATGGGCCATTAAGCTCCCTCTGTGAAGGCTTGGATGCCTGTTGAACAAAACTACATCTCCGTTTTGCAGATGCCTTTCAACTTTATACCCAGGCGCCAATTCATTAATTATTTCCTCTTTTAGTTCAGCAGTAATTTTCTTTCTTTTTCCATCAGGTCTTATAATATAATTTGCTCCAGGATATTCTTCTGCTTTTTCAACTAATTTCTTTAATTTTTCAAGGTTCAAATCATTAACAGTTTCAGCAACAGTAACTATCTTGGCAATTTCATAAGGCACTCCGACCTCGTTGAGCTCCAGGAATGGGTCAGGAGAAACAACTGTTCTTGCAGAGTAATTTACTCTTTTACCAGCAAGATTTTTTCTAATTCTTCCCTCCTTACCTTTAATTCTTTCTGTGATTGTTTTCAGCGGCTGCCCTGATCTGTGCCTTGCCGGAGGAATTCCAGCAACAGCATTGTCGAAAAATGTTGTAATATGAAACTGAAGCAAATCCCATAAATCCTCTATAATCACTTCTGGTGCTCCTGCATTTAAATTTTCCCATAATCTCTGATTTGCTCTTATAACATCAGATAATTTGTGAGTCAAGTCATCTTCACTTCTCTCTCCAGTTTCCAAAACAATGCTTGGCCTTATTGTTACAGACGGAACTAAAAGAGAAGTTAAAACAGCCCATTCCGGCCTGCAGCTTTTTGGATCTACTCCTATTTTTTTCAGTTCATCATCTGGAATATTTACCAGCATTTCTCTAATCTGTGTAGGAAATATTCTTTTCTTTCCAATATTAAAATTAGTTGGTTTTTCTAGCTTGACTTTTTCATGGGCTGTTCCACAATGAGGGCATTTTTTAGCATCTTTTGCTTTTTTTGCCCTTTGGCTTGGAGAATATTTACTTAAATCTTTGTCATCAAGCAAAAGTTTTCCGCAATCATGGCAGAAACATCTTAATCCTAATTCAATTAAAGGAATATATTTTAGATGAATTACTGACCTAGCCAAATCAATTTTTCCAGGATGCCCTAAACATTCTTTAAGCCCTCCTCCGCAGGTTCTGCATCTGACCCCTGCATCAATAGCACCAAGCCTCAAATCCATCAAACCACCGTCAACAGGATATCCATCTATGTCATAAAGTTCAGGAGTTACTATTTTTGCAGTTGATATTTTTTTAATCTGTTCAGGGCTCAGCAGGGTCCATCTCAATTCTCCAACCTTCTTTCTTATTGCTTTATTTGCCATTTTATTTTTTTGTAAACCTTTACAATGAATTTAGTATTGTTATATGTGAACATACAAGTGATGTTTTATCCTTAATTCTTTCTTCAATATCGAAACGGTATTGAATTCCTTTCTCTGGGCTACCTAATGCTGTTAATGCTAAACAGGCATATCTATCTGGATTATTTTCTTTAATAATTATGTCTATATTGTTATTTCCACTTTCTTCTTCCCAGTTTTTATAAACAATACAGTTTTCAGTATGTGGGCATATTTCTAGCTTTAGCATTTTATTCGTATTTGTTTTTTAATGAAAAATTTGTATGAATATGCAGGCCTTGCAGCTCTTCTATTAATAATTTAAATGCATATGAAATTTCTATCGGCTCAGAGTCTTCACTATTGCATAATGGGCATACAATCTTATTTCTTATGCTGTCATTTATTGCTATCCCTCCACAATTTGAACAGATATGCAAAATTACCTTGTCAGAATCATACCTTTCTTTTAACAATAATGATGCACCATGAGCAACCAGTGCCTGCTGTTCCATCTCTCCTAATCTTAACGCTCCTCCTCTTGATCTGCCTTCAATAGGCTGTCTTGTCAACAATGCAATCTTCCCAGAAGATCTTCCATGGATTTTATTTGCAACCATGTATTTAAGTTTAAGATAATATAAATTCCCGACAAATATTTTAGCAGTAAATCGCTGGCCGGTTATTCCGTTATACATTGTTTCCTTTCCGTCAAATCTAAATCCTAACTCATTCATCTGATTTTCTAATTGTTTTTTGCTTTCCCCGGAGAAAGGAGTTCCATCAACTATCTCTCCCCTTAAACATCCTACTTTTCCTGCCAATAATTCTAATAAATATCCGACTGTCATACGGCTTGGCAGACCATGAGGATTGAAAATTATGTCTGGCCTTATTCCTCTTGAAGTAAAAGGAATATCCTCTTCAGGAACAATCAGCCCCATAACTCCTTTCTGGCCGTGAGATGTTGCAAATTTATCTCCAATTTCTGGTATACGCTGATCACGAGTCTTAATCTGGACAATTCTATTGCCTTCATTATCTTTTGTTAGAAATACAGTATCAACAATGCCTTTTTCTTCCTGCCTTAATGTAATGCTTGACTCTTTTTTTGTTCTTACTGATATTTCTCTAGCTTCTGATAGAAATTTTGGAGGAGATGTTTTTCCTATAAGAACTTCTCCTTCACTTATCTCTGCTTCAGGATAAACAACCCCGTCTTTCTCCAGCCATTTATAGCTCTCTTCTACTCTATACCCAGAAGTATCCTTCTCTGGAATTCCAATACTGTCTTTTAATCCACCAGCATAATTCATCTCTACTGCAGAATAAGGCCTGTAGTAAAAGCTTCTTCCTACTCCTCTATCTAAACTTCCTTTATTGAATACCAAAGCATCTGACATATTATACCCTTCATAAGTCATTATAGCAACTGTTAAATTCTGTCCGGCAGGATATGTCTTAAGAGTGTCATAAACAAAGCTTCTCACAATTGGCTTTTGAGGATATTGAAGCACGCTAACATCAGTATCAAGTCTGCATAAATAATTTGCGGCATATAACCCAATCGCCTGTTTTTGTGTCTTGCTTCCTCTATTTAATCTAGAACTCTGGTCGTGATTTCCATAAGATACCAAACTTGTAACTACACCAAGCAAATCCATAGCATCTATTTCAAGATGAGTATGCTCTGGAGTAAGCTCCTCCTCAAACAATGCCACCAAAGAATTTTCTTCTTCAGCTGCATCAAGATATTCTATTATCTTTTGTTTTATCAAATCATCCCAATTTAATTCTCCCTGCTCTAATCTAACAAGGTGTTCTTGTTTTAATCTTGAAATTCCATTATCTACAATAATCAAAGGCCTCAATGCTCTTCCCGGCTCTGTTGATATTGATATTATCCCTAATTCAGCATCATCTCTGATATTCATCTGCAATGAGAACTCTCCAGCCCTTCTTCTTTCCCTTACATTTTTTACAAATCTCTTGACGTCTTTTACACATCCAATAAATCTCCCATTAAAGAAAATATCCGCGCCTTCAATTCCTTCTTTGTCAAGCCCTTCTCCTGCAAGTGTTTTTGTGAAATTATCTTCATCAATATCTGCTCTTGTAGATATCCTGCTTAAGATTGCAAGGTTTTTTCTTAGCCCAATTTCTGTACCTTCAGGAGTTTCTATAGGGCAGAATCTTCCGTAATGAGTGGGGTGAAGCGTCCTTGCCAAAATATTCTCCTGGTCGCTTGGCAGCATACTTGAAACCTTCTGCAATTGAGAAATTATTGTAAGATAATTTGTTTTCTCCATATTCTGTGTTACGCCTGATTTTTCTCCTGTCCAGCTTCCTGTTGCAATAGCAGATTCAACTCTATGGGAAAATAATGTGGATTTTGCGATTGTTTTAATTGAAAAGAATTTTTTTCTTTTTGATGATTTTTGCAGTGAATATTGCACATCTCTTATCAAAATTCCCAAATTAACCCTGAATAAATTAGATAATAAATCTCCAGAAAGCCTGACTCTTTTGTTGGCATAATGGTCCTTGTCAGTCCTCAATTTAGGGTTCTCTTTAGCAAGTAGGAATTGTTTTATTAGCTTGCAAAGCGTGATAGCTTTCTTTATTCTATCTTCTTTTTTCTGCCCAATGTGTGGAAATAAATAAGAGTCAATTCTTTGTTTTACCCTGTCAAGTATTTCTTTTTTTGTCCCTTGAATGGAAGAGTTCTCAGCAATATACATCATAGCGTCTTCTGGATTTGCTAAGTTCACAAATTCATAAAGATTGACGATAACATTGTCTCTCTCTTTCCCAATGTATTTAGCAATATCCGATTCTTTTGTTAATCCCAGCGCTTTTAGAATAACTACTGCCGGCAGATCTTTAAATCTGCTAAAAGAAAGCTCAAAAATTCCTTCTTTGTTTTCTGAAATTATTGTAGGTATTCTGTATGTCCCTCTTAAAGAGAATAATCTCAAACTTAACTTTCCTTTGCTGTCATCTTCAATAAACGGCTGGTTTTCTGCAAGGTCTTCTGCCATAACCATAACCCTCTCATTACCGTTAACTATAAAATATCCTCCAGTATCTTTAGGGTCACTGTAGTTTTTTATTAATTCTTCTTCTGACATTTCATAAGTGTTGCAAACTCTGCTTTTTACCATGATAGGAATCCTTCCAATCTCTACAATCTCAGAATCAACTTCATTTTCCCTCTTGACAGTTATCTCAAGGGTGATAGGGGCAGAGTAGGTTAAATTTCTAAGCCTTGCTTCATAAGGCATAATTAGAGAAGAGCTCCCATCATCCTCAATAATACGAGGGTTTCCTACTTTTATTTTTCCTAAGCTTATTTTAAACTCTTCATCAGTTCCAACTGTTCCAGATATCTCATCTACAATCTCCTGCATTCTGTATTCAATAAAATTATTAAAAGAAGTAATGTTAGATTCAACTAATGAATGATCTGCAAGGTATTTCTTTACAACTAAATGTTTATTGTCTACCATCTTTTTATTATACTACAACTCTGTAATAAATATTTATTTTATCCTCTTCTTTTCTCTCTAATTTTATTATATCTCCAATTTCACATCCCTCAGGCAGGGCAGGGTCATTAGATAAAATTCTTGGCAATTGCGCTTTAGAAATATTCATTTTTGACAATAATTCTTCACTTTCTTTTTTGCTGAGTTTGGAATGTTTTGGCTGTAAAATATGCATTTTATATTCGAAGGAATTTAATCGAGTAGATATTGTCTTACTATACAGAAATTCTTGAAGGTCAGAATTTCTGTCTCCAAAAGTCTCAAGCAAACATTCAAGACTTTTTGATATTCATGAAGACAATTTTAGCAACTTGACAATAATGAAAAACAGTAAAAATTGATTTATAAACCTTTCCATGCATATTTGAATTTTATTGAATTAGTTAGGCTAATGACCCCGATGGGATTTGAACCCACGACACCTAGGTTAAAAGCCTAGTGCTCTGCCAGGCTGAGCTACGGAGCCATTTTTATTTTTCGGCTTTGTAGCGAACTAATCGGTTTAAATGAATTCAAACCGGAAAGTGCGCGAGAAAACTTCATGTTCTCGCTGAGCTACGGAGCCATAATTAGCTTTAGAAATCTTGATTTATAAAATTATCAGTCTATAAACTCTCTCAATTTTTCCTCTAAATCTTCAGCTGACATTGCCCCTATAATTTGGTCTGCTACTTTTCCATCCTTGAAAATAATCAAATTTGGAATAGAACTTACATTAAACTTTTGAGAAAGTTCGTGATTATCTTCAACATTAACTTTCCCAAATTTAATCTTCCCTCTGAATTTTTCAGAAAGTTCATCAATTATTGGAGCCATCATAAGGCATGGCATGCACCAGTCTGCAAAGAAATCTATCACCACAATCTTTTCTTTTATAAAATTATCAAACTCCTTCTTTGTCAGTTCAGAAACTTTGTCATTTTTTGTCATTTTTTATTATCAAAAACTTCTTGTATTTTACTGTCAGAGAAGTTTTTTGGACAGAAAACAATTCAAATGTGGCAGTTTAATTTTGTTTCCTGTATTATCTAAGAAAAAAAGAGATTTATAAAAGTTTTGTAACCAAATCAGCAATTAATACAGAGAAAAAGAATATACTAAATTATATGAATGTTTAAATATAATTACATTTGAAGTTAGTTATGGCCATCGGAGTTGTTTCTGATAAAGAGATTAAAAAATTAATAAGTGATGGAAGCATACTATCTAAAAGTGGGATAAGAGAAGAGCAAATACAGCCTTCTTCAATTGACCTTACAATAGGAGCAAAAGGATTTTGTGTTAATTCTTCTTCAATACCGGAGAGTGACAATTTAACTGATTTTTTTCAGAGCAGAAGTAATTACAAGCTAGATTTAAGCAAAGAAACATTCTTGCATAAGGGATATGTGTATGTCGTGCAACTTAATGAATTCTTAAAACTTCCAGAATATCTTCAAGCAAAAGCAAATCCAAAAAGTTCTATAGGAAGAACAGATATTCATGTAAGGCTTATTACAGAGAATGGGAAAAGTTTTGATAAAATAGCTGGAGGATATAAAGGGGAGCTATGGATTGAAATTTGCCCTCGTTCATTTGACATAATCTGCAAAGAAGGGATATCTCTCAATCAATTAAGAGTATTTAACACAAATTCAAGAGGATTAAACAGCGGAGAGCTATCTACTCTTCATAAAGAAGAGGGAATTTTATTTTATCCAATACAAAAAATGAAAAAAATTGATAGTTTGGAAAATCTTTTAGATAATGGAGAATTAAATATCAGACTTGATTTGAGCAACAAGATATCTGGATATACTGCGAAAAAATATGCTCCTCCAGTAAATCTCTTGAGAAAAGATAACCGAGCTTCAGAATATTTTGAGATGGTTAATATTAAAAATAAAGAAATTATCATCTCTGAAGATTCATTCTATATATTAAACTCATTTGAGATAATTAATATTCCAGAAGGATATTGTGCAGAATTTTTAGAAGTTGACACAAGTTCAGGAGAATTCAGGGCTCATTATGCTGGTTTTTTCGATCCTGGTTTTTGTGCGCAAGGAGTTCTTGAATTAAGAAACATTGGAGGAACTCCGTTTACAATAAAAGACAAGCAAAAAATCGCGACAGTCAGATATTTCCAGTTAAAAGAGTTGCCTGAAAAAGTTTACGGAAGAAAGATTAATTCAACTTACCAAGGGCAAAAAGGGCCAAAGCTGGCAAAGTTTTTTGATATGAAAAAGTAAATTGTTAATTAACCACAATCAGAGTATCCACAGCTCTGACACTTATTGCATCCTTCAACATGTATTAATGTTCTGTTTTTGCAATCAGGACATTTTCCTAGATCAATACTTTTAGAGTTTAAATTCTCTTCCGGAAGTCGGTAGTTTTCCCACATTATACCGTTTCCTTTTCTTAGTATATCAGAGATATTTTCATCAATGTTAGTATAATCTTCTATATCTCCTAAAAGAAATTTTTCTACCCCATATTTCTCTTTCATAATCTGAAATTTCATTAATCCTCTTGCAAATCCCATAGGTAATGAATGGACTCCCCCAGCTCTTGTTACAATACCTTTCCCAGAGCCAATCTCTTTGCATTGAGCAATAATTTCATCAAGAGGTAGCTTTCTTCTTAGATGAAGAGAAGTCATTCTTCCTAAAGCTTCCATTGTTGCATTTTCCACACTCCCTGCATTTCCAAGTTGAGCAAAAACTTCAACAGGTAAGTAGTTTTCCTTTGGGTCTACAACAACTTCCAGATGTATATTTCCTTCAGAAGTAGGCTGCCTTATTTTTACTGATGGCATCATTGAAGGAATTTTCATTGGAGGAGGAATAAGATTCTTGCTATTTTCTCTTTTACCAGCAAGAGTAAGCAGTTCAAATTTCCTGCTCCCATCTCTGTAAATTGTTAGCCCCTTGCACCCAGATTGATGGGCAAGTAAATAAGCATTTGCAACATCTTCTTTTGTTGCAGAATTCGGCATGTTTATTGTCTTGCTTACAGCATTGTCTGTGTATTTCTGGAAAGCTGCCTGTATTTTAATATGTTGTTCTGGAGGAATATCTTGCGAGATAACAAATAATCTTTTCATTTCACTTTTGATAACTTTCGGAAGCATCAAATCATCTATGCCAATTCCATCCTCAGCCATTTTTGAGAGAATCTTTTCATCATATAATCCTTTTTTATTAAGGTAATCCTTAAAGCATCTGTCAACTTCCACTAAGTTAGCTCCAAGTGTATCCTTAACATTTCTCAATGTGATTAATTGATAAATCGGCTCAATTCCCTGAGATGTTGAAGCAATTACACCTATTGTCCCTGTAGGAGCAATTGTTGTTCTGGTTGAATTTCTTATTGGAACTCCATTTTGATAAATGCTCTGTTTAAAATTTTGAAAGGGGCCACGTTCCTTAGCTATATTCTCTGATTCATTCTTGGATATTTCATTGATAAAATTCATTAAATACTCTGCTTCCTGCACTGCTTCTGAGCTATTGTAACTAATCCCTTTTTTGATTAGCATATGTGCAAATCCCATAACCCCTAACCCTATTTTTCTATTTGCCTTAGTCATTGCATCTATTTCCTGAATAGGATATTTGTTTCTATCAATAACATTATCAAGAAATCTTGTAGCGCTTCTAACTGTCTTTTCCAAAAGAGATTTATTTAATTCACTATCATTATTCACCATTTTTGATAAATCAATGCTGCCCAAATTACAGCTTTCGTATGGAAGAAGCGGTTGTTCTCCACAAGGATTGGTGCTTTCAATCATTCCTACCTGGGGAGTTGGGTTGCCATAATTCATTTTATCAATAAAAATTATCCCAGGTTCCCCATTTTTCCAGGCACTATCGATAAGTATATCAAATAATTTTTTGGCATTGAGATAAACTTTCCCATCATTTATGTCCCCTATTTCATATCCAGTATATGTATCAATAACTTTTCTTTTGTCTTTAGAAAGATCTAGCGATGTTTTAAATTTATAGAATTTAAAATCAATTTCTTTTGCTCTCTTTAAGATATTCTCTGCAGAATAATCCCATTTTCCATTTGAATCTCCGAGGAGAATATATTTATTATTTTTTACTGATTCAATTTCCTCATCGTTAAATGCTATTGAAAGATTAAAATTACTAATTAATCCTTCTTTGTTTTTTACTCTTATCCAATCAAGTGCATCAGGATGATTTGCTCTTAGAATACCCATGTTTGCCCCTCTTCTTGTTCCTCCTTGTTTTACAACATCAGTCACGCTGTCATAAGCCCTAAGAAATTCTAATGGTCCTGAAGATTGCCCGCCAGTAGAATTAATATATCCTCCATTTGGCCTTAAACGTGAAAAATTAAATCCTGTTCCTCCCCCGCTTTTATGAACTAACATCATATTCTTTTGTGTTTCTCCAATAGATTCCATGCTGTCTTCTATAGGTAAAACAAAACAACCTGAAAGTTGCTGAAGTCCTCTGCCTGCATTCATCAATGTTGGAGAATTAGGAAGAAAATATCCATTAATCATTATATTAAAAAATTCATTTTCTCTTTCCCTGATAATGTCATCACCACTTGTAATTTTATATAAATCTTCAGCAGGCATTCCAACATTTACTTTCTTCTTGAATTCCGGCATATAAAAAGCATCAGCTGATGCAATATCCTTTGCCACTCTTCTCAGCATATCCTCCCCAGTCTCAATAATTTTTCCAGAAGGATCCTTTTTCAGATATCTTTTTTCTAAAACTGTAACTGATGATTCAGGCAGATTCAATCTATCTTCTAATCCATTGCTGTATTTTGCCATTTCATAACCCCCTCAATTCTTTTTTAAAATCATCAACATCCTGAAAATCCCTATAAACAGATGCGAATCTTATGTATGCAACATTGTCTAATTTTTTTATTTTTTTCATGATTATCTCTCCGATTACTGAGCTTTTAATTTCTTTTTTGCCTTTTTTTCTTAATTGGTCTTCAATATCATCTATCATCTTGTCAATTTTGTCTTTTGAAACAGGGCGTTTCTCAAAGGCCTTGTCAATCCCTTTTTCCAGTTTTTCCCTGCTGAATTTCTCCCTGCTCCCATCTTTTTTTATTA